>JASFLF010000008.1:0-17712 GCA_050118235.1 Gammaproteobacteria bacterium
GGTTCGCCTTCTGAAGCCATTGTGGCTCCGGGTCAGGAAGTGGTTAGAGGACAGCCTATTGCCAAAGCCAATGGATTTTTATCGGTGCCCTTGCATGCGCCCGCTTCAGGCATAATTGAAGACATTTGTTTAATCCCCAGCGCCAAAGGTACTAAAGTCAAAACCATTGTATTGAAAGTTTATCGAGCCGACAGTCAAGAAGTGGTCTACAGATATCCTTGCGATCCGGACCGTATGAGTCCAGCTGAATTGATCACCGCCATACAACAATGTGGCCTGGTGGGACTGGGCGGTGCCACCTTCCCTACCCATGCCAAATTGAATATTCCCGATGGGCACCAAGTGGATACCCTGGTGGTTAACGGCTGTGAATGCGAGCCTTATTTGACCACCGATCACCGGGTGATGCTGGAACAACCATGGCAGTTGATCAATGGCATACGTATCGCACTAAAAGCCGTCGGCGCCAACCAAGCTGTCATCGGAGTGGAAGACAACAAACTCGATGCTATAGAGTGTTTACAATCCGCGCTGGATGACCATCCATGCATCAGAGTCCAAGCGGTAAAAGCCAAATATCCTCAAGGCGCGGAACGACTGCTCATTAAAGCGTTATTGGGCCGCACAGTGCCGTCGGGTGGTCATTCTTACGACGTGGGTGTTTGTACTAACAACGCAGGTACTTTGGCGCAGTTAGGCGTCTTGGTACCTCAAGGTCAGGGCCTTATCGAACGCGTGGTGACTGTCGCCGGCCCCGAAATTGAACATCCGGGCAACTATATTATTCCTATTGGTACTCCGATCCGGTTTGTGTTGCAACAAGTGGGAGTAAAAAGCCAAACACAAGAAGTCATCTTGGGTGGCCCTATGATGGGCAATGCCGTAGCATCTTTGGACACGCCTATCACCAAAGGCGACTCAGGAGTTCTTGTGTTTGGCGAAACCAATGGTGCCATCGAAGCCCGGCAATCGTTCCCGTGCATTAAATGTGGTCAATGCGTCAAAGCCTGTCCCATGCATTTAAATCCTGCCCAATTGACTATGCTCGCGGTAAAAAGAGACTATGCAATTATGGAGCAACAATTCCATCTAAAAAATTGTTTCGAATGTGGTTGCTGCGCTTATGTTTGTCCTGCGGGCATTCCACTGGTACAGTATCTGCGAGTTGCCAAAGCAATTAACCGGGAGAGTCGGCAAAAAGCGGCTTGAAACCTCTAACCACGGGTGAGGCAAATACGTGGATAAAATAACAGAAACCGTCATTGTGACAGAGCCGGTGTTCATCCATGGCACATCCTAAAACAAAAATCGAACTAAGAACCTCGCCCCATCTGCACTCCGTTTCCACTGTAAACGTCATTATGCGCAATGTGGTGTATGCATTGTTGCCCATTTGTGGATTCGCAGTATATCAATTTGGTATTAGCGCGCTGGCGTTAATCATAACGGTATTACTATCTTGCTTAGGCACAGAGCGCTTGTTTAACCGCTTGAATTCAGCGCCCAGTTCGTTGAACGATTACAGCGCCGTGATCACCGGTTTACTGTTGGCGTTAACATTACCCCCGGGATTTCCACTATGGATGGGGGCGGTTGCCGGGTTTGTGGCTATCGGCTTGGGTAAGGCGCTGTTTGGTGGCATCGGTTTTAATGTGCTCAATCCGGCATTGGTGGGACGCGCTTTTGTGCAAGCTGCGTTTCCGGTTGCCATCACCACTTGGACACCGGCGTTTTTACCGGGACGTTTTATGGAATTTATCCCCTCTACGCTCGCATTGCCGTTTATGCTGCCACCATCGGTTGAAAAGTGGAGTCAAACGGTTATGGACGGTTTTACCGGCGCTACTCCCTTGGCCTTGCAGAAATTCGAGAGCATTTCCACGGACTCATTGAATTTGCTTACGGGTATGGTAAACGGCTCCGCCGGAGAAACCTCCGCCGGTTTGATTTTCGTTTGTGGGCTTTATCTGGCAATCAGACGCTTTATGGAATGGCGCATACCGGTGGCGATATTAGCAAGCGCGGCATTAGCAGCCTCACTGCTGCAGTGGTATGGCGGTGAAACGTATCCGACACCGGCTTTCGTCATCCTTTCTGGCGGCTTGATGTTGGGTGCGGTATTTATGGCCACCGATATGGTGGGTTCTCCCTTGACACCACTAGGCATTTGGATATACGGAGGATTGATCGGGGTAGTGACGGTCATGATTCGCCAATTCGGCGGCTTAACGGAAGGGGTAATGTATGCCATTTTGTTGGGCAATGCCTGCGCTCCCTTAATCGACTCACTCACCCAACCAAAAGCATTTGGGACCTCCCCGGCATTGCCCAATAAAAAGGAGCATTCTTAATATTGAATACATCCGCGCAAGCTTCGGTCCAACCAGCTTCCAGTGTCAATATGATACTGGCGTTGGGCAGTATTGCGCTCATATCGGGTGTATTGGTGGTGCTGGTATTTCAAACCACGTTGCCGTTGATCAATGAAAACAAACGTATTGCCATCGAAAAAGCGATTTTTCACGTCTTGCCCGGTACGCATTCGCGGCAGGATTTTGTGTTCACTGAAAAAGGGAATCTAGTACCTTCTGATGGTCGAGTTGAGGGCGTCAGCATCTACGCCGGCTATGATAAACAAGATTCCTTCATCGGTATCGCCGCCGAAGCTGCCGCTCCCGGTTATCAAGACGTCATCCGAATTCTGTTTGGCTATAAACCGGACTGCCAGTGCATCACTGGAATAAAAGTGTTAAAAATGAGCGAAACCCCGGGATTAGGCGATAAAATTGCTACCGATCCTGCTTTCTCAAACAACTTTCAGGCTTTGGACGTCCGTTTGAACGACACCGGCGACGGCTTGTTACATGCCATTACCACGGTGAAACATGGCAAAAAAACAGAAAGCTGGCAGATCGATGCCATTTCCGGGGCAACGATTTCTTCCAATGCCATTGGAAAAATGCTTAACGAAAGTAATCAGTATATTGTTCCTCTGGTTCAAGCTCATTTAAACGGCTTCGCAAAGGAAACCCCATCTAATGAAAACACCCGGTAAATCCCTGCCAAGCCAGGCCCATGAGCCATTGACCATGGATACCTTTTTACACGGTATTTGGCGGGAAAATCCTGTGTTTGTCATGCTGTTGGGCATGTGCCCTGTATTGGCGGTGACCAATTCGGTGATTAATGCATTGGCCATGGGATTGGCAACCACTTTCGTATTATTGGCTTCCGGCACGCTGGTGTCGTTGTTACGAAACTTTATTCCCAAACAAGTACGAATTGCCTGTTATATCGTAATCATCGCCACTTTCGTCACCATCGTCGATTATGTGATCCAAGCCATTAGCCTCGATCTTTATAATGCCTTGGGCGCTTTCATTCAACTCATTGTAGTTAATTGCATCATCTTAGGCCGTGCCGAAGCTTACGCCTCCAAACACCCCTTGCCCCACACCTTGATCAACGCTTGTGGCATGGGTATCGGTTTTACGATTGCACTACTGTGTCTGGGGTCGGTCAGAGAACTATTAGGAAACGGATCACTGTTGGGGGTTGCGTTGTTTGGTGATCAGTTTCAGCCGTGGATCATCATGTTATTGCCACCAGGAGGATTTTTTGTGTTAGGTTGCTGGTTATTATTTTTTAATTGGGTTCGCCAGCGCAGAGAGACACCACAAGCGAAACCTGTGCAGGAGGTGGTTCATGGGCAATGAATCCTTGTCCTTCATTTTTTTAAACGCCTTAATCGTCAACAACTTCGTATTGAGTCTATTTCTCGGGCTATGCCCGTTTCTGGGAGTTTCCGGCAAAATGAACACGGCATTGCCTATGGGGCTTGCTACCAGCTTGGTGATGTTAGTGAGTTCCATTTGCGCTTATTTCATCAATATGCTGTTAGTGACGCTTGATATTGAGTTTTTACGTTTGATCAGCTATATCGCCGTTATCGCTTCCGCCGTGCAACTGGTGGAAATGAGCATGAAAAAATTCAGTCCTGTTTTGTTTCGGGCCTTGGGCATATTCTTACCACTGATTACCACTAATTGCGCCATCTTGGGTTTAGCGCTGTTCCAAACCTTTCGCGAATATCATTTTTTACAATCATTGGTCTATAGTTTGGGGGCTGGCGGTGGTTTTATTATCGCTATTGTGTTGATGGCCAGCTTGAGGGAGCGTTTGGAGTTTTCCAAAGTACCGTCGGTATCACAGGGCGCTGCCATGGCGGTAATGTTGGCGGGTCTATTGTCCCTCACTTTTATGGGATTCGCAGGCTTGGGAAGTTCATAATTATGCTGAATTATTTGCTCGCCATAGGATTCGTTCTGGCTTTATTGCTCTGCTGGTGTGCCGTGCAAAAGTGGGCTCGACACTATGCGCGCCGTCACCCCGAGTTTGGTCCGGCTCGAGAAGAAGGCGGCGGTTGCGGCTTGACTTGTCAGTGCAGCAATCCTTGCGAGGAAAGCCAGTGTCGGCGTAAAAATAATTATGAATAATGAGATAGCTCAATGACTGTTTCGAATTATGCTTTATCTTAAAAACCACGCTGCGCGAAATATTCATAAATTCAATGAGGTGTCACTGTGAGTGAATATATTCTGGATTTAAGCACACTAGGAATGCATGATGTCGGCAAAGTCGGCGGCAAAAACGCTTCCTTGGGCGAGATGATAAAGAATCTTTCCCAGTCCGGTGTCAAAGTGCCTGGCGGATTCGCCACTACGGCTCAGGCATTTAGAGATTTCCTAAAACAAGATGATTTGGACAAGCGCATCCACAATCTGCTGGAAACCCTGGACGTAAACGACGTGACCACTCTGGCCGAGTCGGGTAAAAAAATTCGAGGCTGGATTGTTGACACTCCTTTCCCAAAAGCCCTGGAGCAGGCGATCATTGCCGCCTATCAAAAATTGAGCGGCGGTAACGACACTGTGGCGGTACGCTCATCCGCCACCGCGGAAGATTTGCCCGACGCTTCTTTCGCCGGGCAACAAGAAACCTATCTAAATATTACCGGAATCGACAATGTGTTGACTGCCGTGAAATATGTATTTGCGTCTTTGTATAACGACAGAGCCATCGCCTACCGGGTACATCAGGGATTTGTGCACAGCGAGGTGGCATTGTCCGCCGGAGTACAACACATGGTGCGCAGCGATATAGGTTCCAGTGGCGTAATGTTTACGGTGGATACTGAATCCGGATTCAACGATGTTGTGCTCATTACCGGCGCTTACGGCCTGGGTGAAACCGTGGTACAAGGCGCCGTCAATCCCGATGAATTTTATGTTCACAAGACTACCTTGATGGCGAACCGGCCGGCCATATTGCGACGTAGTTTAGGCACTAAGGCTATAAAAATGATTTATACGGATGCCTCCGGTCACGATAAAAGCACTAAGGTGGTGGATGTGGCGGAAGAAGATCGTCTGCGGTTTTGTCTAAATGACCGGCAATTGGAGGAACTGGCCCGTCACGCCATTGCTATAGAAAAACACTACGGCCGCGCCATGGATATCGAATGGGCATTGGATGGTGAAAATGGTCAACTGTATATCGTGCAGGCCAGGCCGGAAACCGTAAAAAGCCACGCTGACAAACAAATCATCGAACGCTATGTATTGAATGAAAAAAGCGAGGTCTTAAGTACCGGCCGTTCCATCGGCGTCAAAATCGGCTCTGGTAAAGCCAAGTTACTGAACGACATTAGCGAAATGAGCAAAGTAGAACCGGGCGACGTATTGGTTACGGACATGACCGATCCCGATTGGGAACCGATCATGAAACGCGCCTCGGCCATTGTCACCAATCGCGGGGGCCGTACCTGTCATGCAGCGATTATCGCGCGGGAATTGGGCATACCCGCGGTGGTGGGTTGCGGCGATGCCACGCAAACGTTGCCCGACGGCGATCCGGTCACGGTATCCTGCGCGGAAGGCGATACGGGTTTTATTTATAAAGGCGAATTAAAATACAAAGTGCTGCAATCCAAAGCGGATGAAATGCCTGATTTACCGGTAAAAATCATGATGAATGTGGGCAATCCGGAGCGCGCGTTTGATTTCGCCGCGATCCCCAATGAAGGTATCGGTTTGGCTCGCTTGGAATTCATTATCGCCCGCATGATAGGCATTCACCCCAAAGCCTTGCTGGAGTTCGATCAACAACCGGATGAGTTGCAACAGGAAATAAAACGATTGACTTTCGCGTATGCGGATCCAGTGAGTTTCTATGTGGACAAACTCGCCGAAGGCATCAGCACCCTCGCCGCAGCATTTCATCCCAAACCGGTCATCGTGCGTATGTCGGATTTCAAATCCAATGAATACGCCAATCTGTTGGGCGGAGATCGATATGAACCGCACGAAGAAAATCCCATGATAGGCTTTCGCGGTGCATCCCGCTACGTCGCCGATGAATTCAGGCCTTGTTTTGAGCTGGAATGCCGGGCGATGAAAAAAGTGCGGAATGATATGGGCTTAACCAATGTTGAAATCATGATTCCGTTTACCCGCACGGTGGCGGAAGCGAAAGAAGTGGTCGACTTGTTAGCTGCAAACGGGCTAAAGCGGGGCGAAAACAGTCTGCGCGTCATTATGATGTGCGAAATCCCCTCTAACGCCGTATTGGCCAAGGATTTTCTGCAGTATTTCGATGGGTTTTCCATAGGCTCTAACGACTTAACGCAGTTGACACTGGGCTTGGACCGGGACTCCGGTTTAATCGCCGGCATGTTCGACGAACGCAACCCCGCGGTGAAAGCCCTGCTGCAAATGGCCATTCAGGCCTGCCGGGAAGAAGGTAAATACGTAGGCATTTGCGGTCAAGGCCCCTCCGATCATCCGGATCTGGCCAAATGGTTGTTGGAACAGAAAATCACCAGCATCTCCTTGAATCCGGACACGGTGCTAAGTACCACCTTATTTTTAGCCGGTGAGAGTTTATCTTGATATTCCGAGTAAGGTATGTATTCAACCACGAAGATCACGAAGAAAATATTTATACAAGTTTGTTTTTCCCTTTGTGATCTTCGTGTGCTTTGTGGTGAAATATTTTATGTTTGCCGCTAACTTACACTTTTGTCTATTTCAGATTCAGAAAGTTCGAAGTTTGAATTGATGCCACATTTAACAGGTTTGAACGGTTAACATGAAACGCACAGTGTTCTACTTATCAGACCGCACCGGAATTACCGCAGAAATGCTAGGCCACAGTTTGTTGACTCAATTTGAAGGTATCGATTTTCAACAAATCACTTTGCCTTATATAGATTCAGTGGATAAAGCCGAAGAAGCCGTGCATCGCATCAACAAAGCCGCGGCGGTAGACGGTTTTCGCCCCTTGCTTTTTAGCACTTTAGTGGATATGGAAGTACGCGAAATCATCAGTGAGAGCAAAGGTATGATGTTGGATTTTTTTGACACTTTTATTGACCCGCTGGAAAAGGAACTTCACATCCACTCCTCCACTATTATTGGCCGCTCTCACGGTATTGGTGCTTACGACAGCTACAAAGCCAGAATAGACGCGGTAAATTTTGCATTGAGCAATGACGATGGCGTGAGCGTGCGTAACTATCCTTCCGCCGATATCATTTTATTAGGCGTATCCCGGTCCGGAAAAACTCCCACCTGCCTGTATCTCGCGTTACAATATGGGTTGTTGGCTGCAAACTTCCCCCTCACGGAAGATGATTTGAGTACTTCTTACCTGCCCGTGGCACTGGATCCCTATCGCAACAAATTGTTTGGCCTTACCATCGATCCCGTACGTTTACAACAAATACGCCAAGAGCGCCGCTCGGACAGCCGTTACGCCTCCGCGCAACAATGTCAATTCGAAGTGAAAAAAGTAGAACAAATTTACCGGCGGGAAAATATTCCTTTCATCGACACCAGCAGCGCCTCCATAGAAGAAATTGCCACAACGATATTACATAAAACAGGACTCCAACGCCGCCGACATGGATAAAGCCTACGATGTTGAACTTAACTTTTCACGAAGTAGGAACGAGCAAAAGTCGAAACCAGATAAGCGCCACCGGCCAATAAAATGATCGTAGCACCAGCCGGGATGTCAGGCTGATAAGACAATGCAAGTCCCGCGCTGGTAAACAGGGCACCAAGAGCGATCGCCACAAGCATAATTCGCAGCAAAGAGTTTTGATACTGAACGGCAATAGCGGCCGGCAAGGTTAATAGTGCAATGACAAGTATTAATCCAACAACTTGTATCAACAACACAACGGTAATCGCAACACTGACCAGTAAAAGCAAGTAGGTAAACTCCACGTTGACGCCTCGCAAGCGCGCGAATTCTTCATCAAAACAGACCACGAGAAATTGCTTGAAAAACACCACAACAGTAGCTACCACGATCACATTCAGAAACACCATTATCCACAACTGCAGCTGTGTCACCAACAATATATTGCCGAACAAATAACTCATCAAGTCGCTATTGTAACCCGGCGTCTTGGATATAAAAATGATCCCTATGGCCATGCCAATGGCCCACAGCGCGGCGATAATTGTATCGGCGTTTTCTTGCTGGCGTAGATTTACCCAGCCGATGATCAAGGCGGATACCACCGCCGCTATCATCGCGCCTATTATGGGGCTTTGTTCAAAGAAATAAGCGATTCCCATACCACCCAACACGGCGTGAGCAATACCACCGGCGATGAAACTGATTCGTTTCACCACCACGTAAGTTCCCATTACACCGCAGCTAACGCTGGCCAACAGCCCCGCAATTAATGCATTTTGCAAAAAACTGTGACTACTGAGTGAATTTAAGAATTCCACCTGTTTTTCCCTTACTAGTGTAGTGTTTCATATAAAACGTGCATTTAGAAAGCCGCTCAAAGCGCGAGTGCGAGGCGCAGAGCGCAGGGAATGTCGGCTACCTTTCCAAGGTCTGCACCAACAGTAGGCGCATTTAGGCGACGCGGCAATCGTGCTTTGAGTGGCTTCCCGTAGGGCCAGATAGAATCTGTAAGACCCACCTCAAGTCTATCTCGTCTAAATGTGCGGTTTATATGAAACACTACACTAGCTGTTCCTCAATGGATATGTTGAATCATTTGCACCGGTGTAGCATACAAGTCTTCGATCATTTTTCCGGATATGGCCGAGGTTTCGTGACAAAGTAAAGTTCGATTCAAACACGCCACACGGTTGACATACTCGGATATAAAACCAATGTCGTGGGAAACGATAATAATCGTGACACGTTCATTTAATCTCTTTAACAAGCCGAAGATATCCTCTTCCACCCGTAAATCGATATTGGCGGTGGGTTCATCGAGGATGAGAATTTCAGGATCACTCACAAGTGCTCGGGCAATCAACACCCGTTGCAGCTGCCCCCCAGACAGCGTATTTAACCGGCGCTGTTTCAGATCATCGATTTCAGTTTCCTGCATAACCTTAGCGCATAATTGCTTATCTTTTACGGCATATCCCCATAGTGACTTGGATTTTCCCAATCGGCCAAGCAATATCGTATCTTCCACCGTAATAGGAAAATCCCGATTAAAGCGCACGTGTTGCGGTACATATCCGATATGTTCCCTGCCTTTTTCCGGTGTCTTACCCAACACGGTTAATTTACCGGCATCGGGTCGAAATAAACCTAATATCAACTTCAGTAAGGTGCTTTTTCCACCGCCGTTAGGACCCACCACGCCAAGAAATTCGCCTTTACGCACCGTCAGATTAATGTTTTCCAACGCCAGCGGCCCACCGTAGGAAAAGGAAACATTCTCGATGCTGATAATGGATTCACTCATGGCATGCTCCCGGAAATTTTTTGAGCGACTAGAAACAAATTATTGAAATAGTCTTCCGCCAAAGGATCCACCACAACGACTTTGCCTTTTATAGCATTGGCTACCGCTTGCGCATCCTTTTGACCGAATTGTTCCTGCACAAACACGCGTGTAATATTGTGTTGGGTCGCATAATCGATCACCGCCGCCAGTTCTTTTGCGTTTGGCGTTTTACCCTCCAATTCGATGCTTATTTGCGCCAAACCATAGCGGTCGGCGAAATATCCCCAGGAAGGATGAAATACTAAAAATTGTTTCGTGGATGTATTCTTGAACATGGCTTGAATTTTGCCATCAAGCTCATCCAATTGAACGGCGACCTGCTGATAGTTGTTCCAAAAAAAGGTAGCATAATTTGGATACAAAACAGCAAGTTTGTCGGTAAAATGGCGCATGAAGTTTTTCACATTCAAAGGATCGGTCCAAATATGTGGATCTTTCAAACCGTGGTTATGGCTGTGATTTCCCCTTGCCGCTGCAACCAGAAAATCGTTGCGTTCCACGTCCCGCAGTGTAATTACGTCCCTAGCGTCAATAATGGTTAAGGCCGGATTGGATGCTGCAATGCGATCCATCCAGACAGTCTCAAACGGCGTGCCAATCCGAAAATAAATATCAGCTTTAGTCAGCTTCGCCATTTGTTTTGGCGTAGGCTCATAGGTGGCCGGACTTTGGCCGGGCCCCACCATGACGTGGACGTTAACATATTCGCCGCCAATGCGTTCTACGAAAGCCTTCTGTGGCAATATACTTACAAATATTTCTATAGGTTTGCTGTCGGCCACGACTTGGCCGGGAAGCAAACAGGCGACTGAAACCGACAGCATTCCCAGTGCCAAGCAAAGGACCTGCCAGCGGTTGGCGCGTTTTGTTGCCACGTACAGAACTATTGCCATGGGAAAACTCAAGTCTTACACTCCGGGCAATGCCCCTTGATTTCCACCACTTGCGAATGTGATTGAAAGCCTAAGTAACGGGCTTCTTTATTGATCAGTTGAGTGATTTTAGGTTCATTGATTTCCGCCACGGCACCACAGTCCTCACAAATAAAAAATTGTGCAATATGAGGCTCGCTTGGGTCTCCACAGCCGACGTACGCGTTTAAGGACTCTATCTTATGTACCAGTCTCGCCTCCATGAGAAACTCCAGTGCCCGATAAACCGTAGGCGGTGCCGTCTTGGGATTATCCTTATGCATTTGCTCCAGTATGTCATAGGCTTTCACCGGAACATGATTGCTCCACACCAACGCCAATACCTTACGGCGGAGATCTGTCAATCGTAATCCACCGCTGTGACATGCGGCTTCGGCTTCCTGCAGAGCATTTTTTATACAACGTGAGTGGTCGTGTTTACGATGTTTAAACGGATGTAAAATATGCTTTTGCACAATAAGCCCTTTTTTTGGTAAACACAGTTGTGATAAAGACGGCAGTGATCAATAAACTTGTGATGAGGACGTATTTATCTTACGGTTTCTGGTTGAGGAATGTTACATTATAACGTTAGATTTATCACCTCTAAACTACATGAACACTACATGAACACTACATAAAAACCATATGGGCACTAAACAATTGCGACAAATTCTATTGGACCGCTTCCTGGATCAACATGGCTGACGGTATCAAGACACTTACTTATGCCGTTCGTGGCAGAGTAATTTTAAAGTATCTGGGACAGCTTGCCTTGATGTTAGCGGTGCTGACCCTGGCGCCGCTTGGCGTATCGATTTATTTTGGTGACTACAATCTGAGCTTGCGCTATCTGCTGGTGATCGGCCTATTGTGCACTTATGCATTTCCAACAGCACGTTTGGAGGTTCCCGGAAATCTTCAAATAAATGAAGCGCTATCGATTATCGCATTGATTTTCCTAATATCTCCCTTGTTGATGACCATTCCCGTCATGGAATCCGGATTGGGATTTAGTGATGCCCTGTTTGAAACCGTTTCCGCCATCACCACAACAGGATTGACTACGCTGGTGGATGTGGAAAGCAAACCGAAGACTTTCCTCTTCGCCAGGGCCTGGATGCAATGGTACGGCGGTTTGGGGATTATAATATTATCGGTGGCGCTATTCATGAGACTGTCTATCGCCACCCGGCGACTAACCGAGCCGTTAGGCGCCGACTCATTCGTTAGCAGTTCGCGCACTTTCGCCCGTCAAATGTTGATTGTCTACGTGACATTAACCATAGTCGCGGCTTTAGTGGTGACAGTGGTGAGCGGGGATTTTTTTCTGGCCGTGACTCATGTATTAACCGGCGTGTCCACCGGAGGCTTTTCAAGTTTCAATAACAATTTAGCCGATATGCAGCCCGGACCGGCGCAAAGCGTGATTTTGTTATTTACCGTATTTGGGGCGATTCCTTTTCCGTTGTTTGTTATCGCGTGGAAATCCGGATTAAAAAATATCTACAAAGACGTGGAACTCATTGGATTGCTTGGATTGATAACGGTATTCAGCTTTTTATTAACCATTTTGTTGTTCAACCAATTCGATGGCGATTGGCAAAAAGCGCTATACCACGGAATTTGTATGGCTGTATCCGCCCAGACTACCACTGGATTTAATACAACCAGCATTGCTGAAATGGAACCGGTAACCAAACTCGTTATCATCATATCCATGATTATCGGCGGCGGAACCGCCTCGTCCGCTGGGGGGATTAAAATTTTACGTCTGCTGATATTCTTTCGACTTCTGCAACTTATCTTTCAACGGACAACATTGCCTTCGCACGCGGTGAGCAAGCAAAACCTGGGCGGAAAAACCTTAGATGCCGATGAATTACAAAGGGCGTTACTATTGATAATTCTATTTGTCGTTGTAATTATCGTGTCATGGTTGATATTCTTGTTTTACGGCTATGAACCACTGGATGCCTTGTTTGAGGTGGTTTCCGCCACGGCGACAACCGGACTTTCCGCGGGCGTAACCCAACAACAATTACCTACTGTACTAAAAATGATTTTATCTGTGGATATGTTATTGGGGCGTTTAGAAATCATCGCATTTTTAGTATTATTGTACCCTCGAAATTGGTTCGGGCAACGAGCATAGATCTAACTTGAGGAAACTGACCAGACCATGAAAGCCATCTTCGTCGGTGCGAGCGCGCTGACTATCATGACAGTGCGAATGTTGTTAAAGCGCGGCCATGAAGCGGTCATTATTGATGCGAAACGGGAAAAAATTGAAACCCTGGCCAACGAGCTAGATTGTGGTTTCATTGCAGGGGATGGCAGCAAACCCGCTATTCTAAAAGAAGCCAATCCTGGCGAAGCGGACATTTTGTTGTGTTTGACCAACGATGACCGTTCTAATATTTTAGCCAGCCTCGTAGGGCGATCTCTGGGATTTAAGCGCATTGTCACCAGAATAGAAGATCCAGAACTGGAACACATTTGTATTGAGTTGGGTTTGGAGGACACAATAATCCCCGCTCGCACCATCGGTCGACTCTTGAGTGATACGGTGGAAGGACACGACCCCATGATATTGTCCACCTTAATCCGCGACGAAGCCCGGATTTTTTCATTTGTGCTGCGTGAGAAGGACGAGGGTACGATCAAGGAACTGGCATTGCCCGATAAATCTGGAGTTATTTGTGTTTACCGGGAAGAAAAATTCTTAATCCCCTCCGACGACGAAAAGCTTAAATCCGGTGACGAGATTTTCATTATTACCCACCGTGATTATTTGTCAGCCTTAAAAGATCGCTGGTTAAACAATGTCGGTTAAGGAAAGTCGGTTAAGGGAAGTCGGTTAAGAAATGAATGCCAGTTGAAAGGCCGTTGATAAAAGCACCCGGTCTCGCGAACGGTCGCTCAGGCTATTGATCAAGCAGGTTTGTAAAGTTTGAGTTATCAGACCGTGCCTCTCTCCCTAACTCAGTTCCATTTATTGATAATTGTTTGATCCTTCCCCTTGACTGTTATTTGTGTTTCCTCTCCAATGACTGAAAAAATGGTTGTAAAAAAAGTCGATTGTATATGGAATTATCAATTCAAAAAACCAAAGTGTTGTGCGTAGCAAGCGCTGTGCGCACCCTAACGACATTATTCAATTGGTCCGTGGTAACGGTCTGCTTGTCATTGATATTTGTCAATTCCGCAATTGGAGCAACGTTAACGATCAATTTGGCAACCAATCTTTCCGACGAACAAAAACAAAATATCAAAGAAAATTTAAGTCTCTATCAATTCCGGGAATCGCCCTTGCTCGATGCAGGGTATGTGGACAGCTTGAAAGCAAAGGGTATCAATGAAATTCAGACCATGCTGCAGACTTTTGGTTTTTACAAATCGAAAGTAACGGTTTCTTCTGAGCAACACAACGGCAATTTTAAGGTCACTTATACTATGGACCTGGGGCCTCCTGTTAAGGTGGACAAAGTGGACATCCAAGTAAAAGGCGACGGCAACCAGGACAAGGAAATAACCAATTGGCTGGCGTCTTATCCACTTAAGAACGGCGATGTGCTACTGCACAGCCAATACGAACAAGCCAAAAAAACCTTACTGCAAATATTGCGTGATCGCGGTTATTTCTCCTCGGATCTTCAGGCGCACAAAGTCGCGGTAAACCTGGATACGCTCACGGCCAATATCACGTTGATCGTTGACACCGGACCGAGATACCATTTTGGAAAAACCTACTATATTCAAGAAGACTACGATTTGGGCTATTTGAACCGGTTTTTGCCTTACAAAAAGGACGAGGTATTCAATGCCACTATGTTGGCCGAGTTGCACAAACGGTTGTTAAAAAGTCAGGAATTTACCTCCGTTGAAATCAATCCTGAGGTCGCCAATGCCGATGAGAATCTGCGCGTACCGATAACCGTGAGATTAACACCCAGAAAAAAATGGCGTTTCAGTCTAGGAATAGGTTATGGCACGGATGTGGGTGTTGAGGGCTCGGCCGCGGTAAATAAAAGGCGCTTCACCCGCAGAGGGCATCAAGCCGGGGCAGACACCACTGTGTCCGAAACCAAGCAGGAAGCAGCTGTCAACTACACCATCCCCGCCAGCACACCCTGGTCGGACTTTTACAACTTGCGGTATGGTTTTGCCCATGAGCACACGGATGATACCGAGCGTTACACAAATACCTTGGCATTTAAAGCAGTTTACGAATTAAAGATACTACGCGAAATTTTTTCGCTTAATTTCGAAGACGAACAATTTTTGGTTGGTATCGATTCGAAAAACCGCACCCAGATGCTCGTTCCCTCCATCGCCGCCCAATACAATCCTTTGGAAGGCACACTATCGGATAGACTAAAATTCGATTTATACGCCGAGGTTCGCGGATCCGCCGAAAAATTAGTGTCGGATGTGAGGTTCTCGCAGTTTATCAGCCGCGGGAACTTGAAATATCAGCTCTCAAAGCATTGGGCCGTGTTGTCGAGATACAATGTCGGCCTTACCGACATTGCGGATTTTAACAGCTTGCCGGTGTCTTACCGGTTCTTCGCGGGTGGCGATTATAGCGTCCGGGGTTACGACTATAACAGTCTCTCTCCGGTGGATGAAAACGGCAAACGAGTCGGGGGGCGAAACCTCCTGGTGGGCAGCGGGGAATTGCAATATCGGTTCTTAAATAATTGGGATATTGCGACATTTTACGACATTGGTAACGCTTTTAACATTGGAAATACCGATTTAAAACAAGGGGCCGGTTTTGGTATCGGCTGGCACTATTCGTTGCTCACCGTTCGCGTGTATGCCGCCAACGCATTGGACATATCCGACCGTCCCTGGAAATTACATGTATTAGTAGGCGCGGATCTGTGACCCCCTGCTTAATGTTATGAAACGTAAAACCAAAAGAATTACCGAAAGCATTTTTTTCGGCATTCTATTGCTAATTCTAGGTTTAATATATTGGTTGTTATACACGACCAGCGGTTTGAATTGGAGTTTAAAAACCGTAAATCGGGCAATTGGAACCATTCTGGACTATGGCGTGGTCGAAGGCGCCTGGTTGACGCAAATGCAGTTTGACTATCTTACGGTTCGTACACCCGCGATGGATATCCAAGGCGACAACTTTAAGCTGAAAATAAGTGTTAAAAATCTAATGTCGGGCACATTGGATATCGTTGCCGCGCAGACAACTTCGCTTGTTCTGAAAAATAAACCGTCACCCGAGGCAAAAAATCCAAGCACAACTGAGGATCAAGGAAGTTTCGCTTTACCCCTAGGTATCGATATTCACTCACTCACTGTTGAGCAATTGCGATTTGAGCAGCAAGACCAATCTATATTTGTGCTGAATCATATCAACGCCAGTGACTCCAGAATCAAAAACCAAATCGATATTGGAACCTTAAACGCTGTTTCTCCGTATGGGGAATTGACCGTCAGCGGCAGTATCGAGCCACTCATCAACGGCAAACTGGATTTACACACAGTATATACCTTATATGCTACCGGCGAGATCCCTCAATTGGAGGGCTCTGGGGAACTGAGCGGCACCCTAAACAATTTATCCTTAAAGTCTCACATAACTCACCCCTTTGCGATATCTCTTGATGCAAAGTTACGGTCCATAGACAGTCCCTTATACTGGCAGGCGCAAATTAACGCGGCCGATGCGCCCCTGCAGACGCACTTTCCGCAAATTCCGGTAACTCTACATAACGTTAAAATCACGGGTGAAGGCGATATTACCCGTTACTCCGTGAAAGGAGAAACCGCGGTCAATCACAAGGAGTTTGGGCAATGGAACGGGCAATGGAACGTGGAAAAAACCCCATCCCAATGGCTTGTCGATTCATTGCATCTCGCCAATCCACAAACGCACACCGCTGTAAGTGTGGCAGGGACAATTCATAGTGATTATGCCTTTAGCGCCACGACGGGTTTTTCGCTGCAGGCCCAATGGCAGAATCTTCAATGGCCGTTAAACACCGTGGCCAAAGAACTTAGTGAAACCCGGCAACCTAGTGAAAACATTCAACCGAGTGAAAATAAGGAACCAGGAAATCCTGTGTTGCTATCCAGTAAAGATGGCAACTTAAGCGTGGAAGGCAGCCTGAATGATTATCAACTCAATACCGCCGGCATGCTGGTTTGGTCCGGCCATGAAATCTCTAATATCAACATAAACGCTCGAGGCATCCCCAATGAACTCACCTTCAGCCAGCTGAGCGCCGATGTACTGAAAGGTACTGTTAAAGGCTCGGGAACCCTGGCGTTTGGGGAGAAAATCGCATGGCGTGCTGACACTAAGCTTAGCGCCATTAATTTAAGCGGCCTTAATACTAAACTGGAAACAAAATTGAACGGTAATGTAAAAATAAATGGAGCCTTCGAGAACAATGAATTCAATTCGACATTTTTAATCAACAAACTAAAAGGCAAAATCAGCAATCGCCCTGTGGCGGGCAAAGCACAAATCACAATTAATGGTAGTTCAATTAAAGTGTCGGATGTTGCGCTACGATCCGGAGACAGTCGCCTTAAAGGCATGCTCGATTACCGGCCGGGGAATTCTACCCGTGCTGCAGCCCTGAACGCGCATTGGGATGTTTATATTCATGATTTGCAGTTACTTGCTGCCAATTTGCAAGGGAGCGTCACCAGCAAAGGCTCTGTTTCCGGCGCCATCAATGAGTTAACCGGCGAAGCGAAGCTGCAAACATCCAATGTTCAATTCGAACAATACAAAATCAATACCCTAAATCTTGACGCGAAAATTGATTCCAACGATAAAGTCCCAAGCAAGATTTCACTATCCCTGCAGCAGGCCCAAGTAAGCGACCTGCCCGTCGAGGGTTTGCAAATTGACATTGGGGGCACTGCCACACGGCATACTTTGGACATAGTTTTGGCTCAGGACACCCAAAACCGCGTGACTCTCAA
>JASFLF010000009.1:0-16939 GCA_050118235.1 Gammaproteobacteria bacterium
CGGTATTCCAAACAACGTTAAAGCGGAATTTCCCAGCAAAGCGCTGTTACAGGAACTGCAAAACCGATTATTCACGCCACCGGATTGCCTGCCGAACTGCGCCGAAGCGCAATCCATGACAATCAAATTAACGCCTAACACATTGACCCTGGATCTAACCATAAACAGCAACGATTCCGTGGTCATACCCATACCCGGGCACGCCGAGCATTGGACACCGCAAAAAGTATTCCTGAACCAACAACGTGCTCAAGGCCTGATTAGAGATCCATCGGGCATGTTGTGGCTGCCGGTTAGCAAAGGCCAGCACCATCTTCACTTGGAAGGTTTATTGCCGGCGGTGGATACGCTGCAACTGCCTTTACCGTTAAAACCTCACTACGTTTCAGTCACCAGCGACGGTTGGGAGGTGGCGGGCGTGCACGCCGACGGCAGCATTGACACTCAGTTGCAATTCACTCGTCTGGCGCAAGTTACCCAACCCGGCCAAGGAAAAACCGATGAACTAAACACCACTAAACTGCCGCCATTCGCGCAAATCGAACGCACTATTACTTTGGGTTTGGACTGGCAAGTGCAAACCACTGTCACCCGCCTCAGCCCCGCGGATTCCGCCATCGTACTGCGGCTACCGATGTTGCCGGGCGAATCAGTCACCACCGAGGGCATACCGGTTGAAAATGGCAACATACTGCTTAGCATGAGCGCCAAGCAGATGTCCACCAGTTGGCGATCTTTGTTGCGCATGAGCAATGAGTTACAACTTACGGCGCCGGATACTACCCAATGGACGGAAGTGTGGAACCTGGACATTTCCCCTATATGGCACGTGCAATACCAAGGCATTCCCGTCATTCGCCACCAACAAGCAGACCGCTGGTTGCCCCAATGGCGGCCATGGCCAGGCGAGCAAGTGAAGCTGACCCTTTCCCGCCCTCAAGGCGTCGAAGGCCAAACCACGACGATCGACAATAGCCGCATAAATATTAATCCAGGCATACGCATCACCAATGTCGAATTAGCGATCAATTTACGCAGCAGCCAGGGCACGCAACACCCCATCGTGTTACCTGAAAACAGCACTCTACAGGAAGTGCGAATCGACAATGTCCCCATACCGCTACGAATGCAGGACAAAACATTGATGCTGCCTGTTAAGCCCGGTGCACAACAATATTCTATCAGCTGGCAGGAATCCCGCGGCATTGCCACGCGATTCAACACATCTCCAGTGGATATCGGTGCCGACAGCGTTAATCATCACATAACACTTTCGGTACCGCGCGATCGCGTTGTGTTGTTTGTCGGGGGACCGGCCATGGGGCCGGCGGTTTTGTTTTGGGGGGTTATTATTGTCTTTTTACTGGCGTGCATCGCCCTGGCGCGATTTAGAAATCTCATCCCGCTGCGTTATTGGCAATGGGCATTGTTAAGTATCGGCCTTGTACCAGTGTCTGTGGAAAGCGCGTTAGTAGTAATTGGCTGGTTTTTCATTACCGGTTTTCGCTGCCGTCTGGCGGCGGATGCCGAAAAGTGGAAATTCAACGGGTATCAACTGGTTTTGGTCGGCTTCACGCTGGTCACGGCGGCCACTTTGGTATACGCCGTATCCAGAGGATTGTTGGGCTCTCCCAATATGCAAATTTATGGCAACGGATCCAGTCAGTACAATCTGAACTGGTATCAAGATATTAACCAGGCATTACCACCGACGGCATGGATGTTCGCCATCCCCATGATAATATACCGGATACTAATGTTACTGTGGGCGTTGTGGCTGGCGTTTTCAGTCATACAATGGAGCAAGTGGTTTTGGGAATGTTTCTCCGCTCATGGTTATTGGCGCTCTGTGAATTGGAAGAAAAAGCCAAAAACCGGCGACCCGGCTAAACCCTTGCCGGGCCAGCCCTCGGCTGACAAAAAATATCTGGAAGGAAGTGTATCGGAGGGAAAACCCGGGGATAAACCTAGCCATTGATGTGGCAAAATCTTAGTTTTTAGGCGTATTTCTCACCTATTGAATCCCTCAATTTGCCCTAAATTGCGGCATGGTTGTATTCATCGTGCCCATGGGCGGTGCATACTATCCCACCATCCGTTTGTAACAATCTGATTTCAAAACAATTTAACTTTGGCATTGATCATGCGTTAGACAAAAGGGGACAATTTTGAATGACGGGGGGATAAATCTTATGTTGAATCTGGAAACCATCAGTCTGGAAACCATAGCCGAGTCCTGGCAGGCACGCGGATTCTCCTTCGGCTCCTGGGAAGATTTTCCGAATACCCTATGGGAAAACATTGTTCACGACAATGATGAACTGTTTATGGTGGTCTCCGGAGAAATCGAATTGGAGTTAGCGGGAAAGTGCCAACGGATTCAACCCGGCGAAGAGGTGTTGATCCCCGCTGGAATCGTGCGCAGCAAGCGAATATTGAGTCCCAACGGCGCTCAATGGTTGTTTGGCTATCGAAAAAATGTCTAGTGTAAAGTTACCGGGAATTAGCCTGGGCAGACAATAGCTTTGTCATTTTTTGTTAACAAAACTTGCCAGCTTGTTTTTACTCAGTTTTCTCGTCTTTTGGAAATCTTCCTCGGGTGGCGGGGCATAGTCCTTGGTAAGAAATTTTAACCGGGTTTCACCCACTCGAACGATATCTCCATTCCTCAATTTATGCTGCTTAATTGCTTTATTATTTACATAAGTGGCGTTCGTGCTATCCAAATCTTCCAGAATGTAATCCATGACCTTGGGATCACTCGGTGATTCACGCACTGTGATGAGCGCATGATAAGAACTGACAGCATCGTCTAGGACTACTATTTCGTTGTCGCCTGCTCTGCCTATCCCCAATTGACTCAAATTGAGCGGATAAACGCTGTCATCAATTAGTTTCTGCAATATGGCCATGATATTTACAACTACCGAATCTGTGATTGGAACAATTTCAATAAATAGACAAAAAACACAATATCAACACTAAATTTTAGTTAATTAATCCAATTCAGTCCATAAACTCTCCCTGTCGGTGTATGGATTTGCGAATCCGCATTGATAAATTTCCGCAGTAAACTACAATGACGAGGCACACCTTCCGCGATGTTGATTATTTTATAGTCATACTTGTCGTTAAGGGGCAACGTGATTAATGCGGCCTTGCGCAGGCTTGCACATCATCGCTAAGGAAGTTATCGTTCCCAGGCAAAAATAGGACGTTTATATGCTTGACTCCAATGCGACGACACTAAAACAAAATGATTCTGCCATTTCCACCGACATAGCTTCTTATTTTAACCGTGTTCGGCAAGACAGTGAGACATTGTGCGCACCGCTGGAAATAGAAGATTACGGCATCCAAACCATGCCGGAGGTCAGCCCTCCGAAATGGCACCTGGCGCACAGCAGTTGGTTTTTTGAAACCATGTTATTGAAACCTTTTCTTGCCGATTATCGCCCTCACCACCCGAAATATGCCGAGTTATTTAACTCTTACTATGACACCATAGGCAGTTATCATCCGCGACCACAACGGGGATTATTGTCCCGACCTACGGTTAAGGAAGTTTATCAATACCGGGCATATATTGACGAGCAGATCAACGCGCTATTGTCCCAGACCAACCATCCGCAATGGCCGGAGATCGTCCGGCGCATGATCATCGGCGTTAATCACGAACAACAGCACCAGGAATTGATGCTTACCGACATTAAGCATATTTTTGCTTACAACCCTTTAAGACCCGCCTACCGCGAGCTATCTCAACCGCATGGCAAAGCCACTGCCATGAGCTGGATTTCGATTCAAGGCGGAATTCGATCGATCGGTTTCGATGGTGAGGGCTTTGCCTACGATAACGAAGGCCCGCGACATAAAGTCTATTTAAACGATTATTGCCTGGCGTCGCGCCCCGTCACCAATGCTGAGTTTATGGAATTTATCAACGACGGCGGCTATCAACGTCCGGATTATTGGTTATCCGATGCCTGGCAAAAAATCCTGCAACAACACTGGCAGGCGCCACTGTATTGGGAGCAACGCGATGGTGAGTGGTGGACTATAACGCTATCCGACATGCAGCCGGTGGAAAAACACGCACCCGTTTGCCATGTAAGCTACTATGAAGCGGCGGCCTATGCCCGTTGGTGCGGTGCGCGTTTACCCACTGAAGCCGAATGGGAAAACGCCACCGCTGAACTGCCTATCGAAGGGAATTTCCGCGACAACCAACTATTGCAACCGGCGGCAGCAGCTAGTGACGGAAACTTAACACAAATGTTTGGCGATGTATGGGAATGGACACAAAGCCCGTACACGCCATACCCCGGCTATTGCGCCGAGTCCGGCCCGTTAGGCGAATACAACGGTAAGTTCATGAGCAGTCAAATGGTTTTACGCGGCGGTTCGTGTGCAACGCCGCTAGACCACATTCGGCCTACTTACAGGAATTTCTTTTATCCTGCCGAACGTTGGCAATTCAGTGGATTTCGATTAGCGAGGGATGCGAAATGATGCAAAATAATTTAAACACTATCTCTTTTTACGACTATCATCCCATACAAGCCAGCCTTCACGACGAAGTGTTGCGCGGCTTAAATCAGCCGGTACGCAGCATCCCTCCGAAATTTTTTTATGATGAAAGAGGTTCACAGTTATTCGACGGCATCTGCAATACGCGGGAATACTACCCCACTCGCACCGAGATTAACATTCTAGAACGAAATATCAACGAAATCAGCAAATGCATTGGATCTGCGTGTATCCTGGTGGAACCGGGCAGCGGCAGTAGCGAAAAGGTTCGCATGTTACTGGATGATGTGAGACCGAATGCTTACGTGCCCATGGACATCTCCAAAGACTATTTATTGGCGGCGGCTGAGCAACTGGCACTGGAATATCCCTGGTTGGATATTCATGCCACTTGCGTTGACTTCACCAAGACTATGACAGTCCCTGTCAGTGACAGTGACTCGCGAACGGTAGCGTTTTTTCCCGGCTCCAGTATCGGTAATTTCGAGCCCCTGGATGCCGTGCGATTTCTGAAGAACATCGCCAAGATGGTGCAACCCCATGGAGGCTTTTTGATTGGTGTGGATTTAAAAAAGGAGCCCGCTATTTTGAACGCGGCCTACAACGACAACCAGGGGGTGACAGCCGAATTCAACTTAAATCTCCTGCATAGAATCAACCGTGAACTCAGCGCAGACATCGACGTCAACAAATTCGAGCATCGCGCGTTTTATAACGAATCCCAAAGCCGCATTGAAATGCATTTAGTAAGCAACCAAACTCAGGAAATCCATATCAACGGAGATACCTTCCACTTCAAGGAGGGCGAAAGCATTCACACGGAAAACTCATACAAATATTCCGTCGATGAATTTAAGGGTCTTGCCAGGCAAGCGGGATTTGGTTTGGTCAACGTTTGGACGGATGAAAGCCAGCTTTTTAGCGTGCATTACTACCAGATTTTAGATTGATTATCGCTAAACCGGCCAGTGCCTAAGCCGCAGTTCACGACCGCAGCGACTGGATACGTTACGCCCGTCACTACTAATACAGGTCTTGCCCCTAGCACGTTTAAATTAATTATAACGTCGTTGAATCTCGAACTTTTAAGCGGCAAGAATACCGTCCAGCACTCGAAACGCTGCGGCAACAAAAGACCAGCAGATTAACCTGTTTGTATATGCACTTGCGGAAACGCGCTCAGCGGTAGGTCTGAGTCATCTATTCAGCATTCCGCTGGTGCGCCGCCGTAATACTCGCCGCGCAAAAGTTCACTTTACAATTACTATACAATACCGCCTTGGTATAAGCCGCCTTCCTCCTCTTCTCTGCTTACTACCGCCGCTACTACTTTACGGGCCGCTCTCATTCCACTCCCGGCCATGGCACGTGTAACATGACGGTGCCAAATAGCCTCTTAAGTCTGCACCATGGCAAACGGTACACAAATTAGTATAGGGATTATTTTTACCCGGCGCGTGCCGATAGCCATCTTGGCTATCAGTATGATTGGATGGAAGGCGACGAGCAGCACTGGAAGTTTCGGACCACAACACAGTGTGGCACACGGTGCATGGTGGTGCACCCATACTTGGATTTCCCTGTAAATCTGAGCCGTGGCAACCCCAACACCAGCTGCTATAGGGCGTTTCTTTACCCGGGGCATGTAAAAAGCCACTCTGGTTGTCCGTATGGTTAGCAGGCGGATTACCAGTGGGTCCGCCGCCCGTTTCTGACCAAAGTACAGCATGGCATGCGGTACATGCTGGTGCTCCTAGATCTAAATCACCTTGTAAGGAGGAGCCGTGACAGACCGTACACCAGCTGCTGTATGGCGTTTCGTTACCCGGTGCGTGCAGGAAGCCACTGATATTATTAGTATGACTAGACGGCAGTATACCGGTAGATCCACCGCCCGTTTCCGACCAAAGTACAGTGTGACACGCTGTGCATGATGGAGCTCCTAAATCCAGATTGCCTTGTAAAGCGTCACCGTGACAGGCTGTACACCAGCTGGTGTAGGGAGTTTCATTACCCGGCGCATGCTGGAAGCCGCTTATATTATTCGTATGATTGGACGGAGGACTACCGCTTCCTCCACCGCTGGGCGGCGCGGTTTCCACCCAAACTTCACTGTGGCACGCCGTACATGACGGTGCGCCTAAATCCAGATTGCCTTGTAAAGCGTCGCCGTGGCAGGCCGTACACCAACTGCTATAGGGCGTTTGATTACCCGGAGCGTGCAGGAAGCCACTTATACTATTCGTATGGTTGGACGGCGGATTACTGGAACCACCACTGGGTGGAGCGGTTTCGGTCCACACTTGGCCATGACACGCGGTGCACGATGGCGCGCCTAAATCCAGATTGCCTTGTAAAGCGTCGCCGTGGCAGGCCGTACACCAACTACTATAGGGCGTTTGATTACCCGGCGCATGGAAAAAGCCACTTACATTATTCGTATGATTTGAGGGTGGATTGCTGGTACTGCCACCACCGCTGGGCGGCGCTTCCGTCCACACTTGATCATGACACGCGGTACATGACGGTACACCGGAATTTAGATCGCCTTCTAAAGCTGGACCGTGGCAAGCCGTACACCAATGTGTATAAGGTGTGTCTTTACCTGCCGCATGTAAAAAGCCATTGACGTTATCCGTATGATTGGAGGGCGGATTGTTGGTACTACCTCCACCGCTGGGCGGGGTGGTTTCCGTCCATACTTGACCATGACATGCGGTGCATGACGGTGCACCTAAATCCAAATTGCCTTCTAAAGCCGGGCCATGGCAAACCGTACACCAACTGCTATAGGGTGTGTCTTTACCTGTACCATGTAAAAAGCCATTGACATCATCGGTATGATTGGAGGGCGGATTACTGGTACTACCACCACCGCTGGGCGGAGCAGTTTCCGTCCACACTTGAGCATGGCACGCGGTGCACGACGGTCCTAAATCGCCTGTTAGGTCCGTACCATGGCAAGCGGTACACCAATGTGTATAGGGTGTGTCTTTGCCCGCCGCATGTAAAAAGCCATTGACGTTATCCGTATGATTGGATGGCGCATTACTAGTACGTCCACCGCTGCTGGGCGGTGTTGTTTCGCTCCACACTTGTGCGTGACAAGCCGTACATGAGGGTGCTATATCACCTGTTAAGTCCGCACCATGGCAGGCTGTACACCAACTGCTATAGGGTGTGTCTTTGCCCGGCGCATGCAAAAAGCTATTGACATCATCCGTGTGATTGGAGGGCGCATTACTGGTGCGTCCGCCGCTGCTAGGTGGCGTCGTTTCCGTCCATAGTTGACCGTGGCACGTGGTACATGACGGAGCGCCTAAATCCAGATTGCCTTCTAAAGCGGCACCATGGCAGGCTGTACACCAATTGCTATAAGGCGTGTCTTTACCTATAGCATGTAAAAAGCCCTTAACATCATCCGTATGATTGGAGGGAGGATTACTGGTACTACCACCACCGCTGGGCGGGGCGTTTTCCGTCCACAGTTGACCGTGGCACGTGGTACATGACGGTGCTCCAGTATCCAGATTGCCTCCTAAGTCTGGTCCGTGACAAACGGTACACCAATGAGTAAAAGGCGTGTCTTTACCGGCCGCATGTAAAAAGCCCTGAACGTTATCAGTATGATTGGAGGGTGGATTATTGGTACTGCCACCACCGTTGGGCGGAGTCGTTTCCGTCCACAGTTGACCGTGGCACGTCGTGCATGATGGTGCTCCAGTATCAAGATTGCCTTCTAAGGCTGGGCCGTGGCAAGCGGTGCACCAGCTAGTATAGGGTGTATCTTTACCGGTACCATGTAAAAAGCCATTGATGTCATCCGTATGATTGGAAGGCGGATTACTGGTACCACCACCGCCAGTAGGAGGTGTTTCCGTCCACACTTCAGCATGGCACGTTGTGCATGGCGGTGTTCCTGAATCCAGATCGCCCTCTAAGGCTGGACCGTGGCACGCTGTACACCAATGTGTATAAGGTGTGTCTTTGCCCGCAGCATGTAAAAAGCCTTTGACATTATCAGTATGATTGGAAGGCGGATTTCTTCCACTACCTGTGGGTGGAGCCGTTTCCGTCCACATTTGAACATGACATGCGGTGCATGATGGCACTCCTAAATCTGCATCGCCTTGTAAGGTTGAGCCGTGGCAGGCGGTACACCAAGCGGAATAAGGTGTGAATCTACCAGGCGCGTGAAGTGCACCAGCAACACTTTCCGTATGATTTCTCGGTAGCTGCCCAATCGTAGTTTTTAATTGTTCCCCGTTATCATTATTGGAGTCTTCCGTGCTGCTATCAAAACAACCGGTGATGCCAAATAACACGACAATAGTTAAATAAAATAAAGTTAAAGATATAACTCTATAGATTCTATTAGAGTTGCTGATACTGCTGTATTTTGCCGTGTTCATATTAACTTTCCTCTTTGGTGCAACTGGCAAGACTTAAGGAAATATCGGTAAAGCTATCGTATGGATTAGTTAGCGCGAGATGCGATAAAAATTGCGATAATGTATCGAGGGTAGCAAGCGTAGCGCTGCCACAGACACCACCATCTCCGGCAACCGGTAAAGGGACTGGAACTCGTCCTGCTTTTACGCTCAAAGAATTTGCGCTATACACTTCATTTAAAACACACATTTCGTACTGCCTATAAATCTTTAGGTAACTCTTGCCCTAGGTGTTTTTTATATATCCATTAACTTTTATAATAGTAAATGCTGTGGCGTTTTTAACGCGTTAGATTACTTTCCATTTTTTTAACACCTAGGTATGCCAATATTTAGAATAATAGAAGACTATGTCTAAAACTGCTATCCAACCATGATATAAATCAATTTTCTCTATGCTAAGTAACACACAAAAACACTATAATACAAGCGTTATTTCTATCTTGTAAAAATTTATCGAAGGGGAAATCTTACAAATGAAAAAACTTCTATAGGCGGTTTCTGTATTTTTATGATACGTAAGTAACTGTTATTGATGAGTAACTGGCAAAATGTTTCGATAATGTATATAACAAAACTGTATCTAATTTTCGATGCATATTTTTATGTACGCCCTATCCTACACTACTCTTATAAAATGTTTACAAATGTACAAACAGAGCAGTAGTGTTAAATAAAGCGTAATCACTAATAATCACTAACATTGGTTATCGGATAACTGAGGTCTTCAAAAGACTAGAATACGCTTCCAATCTTACACCTTTCCCCAATACCCATGATGGCGTGTCAGGCAATAACAGAGGGTGAACGGGATAATGGCAGGTTAGTAATACAAACAAACGTTGTTGGATATAGTGACTGTGTAAGGCATGGAAGCAGTACCGCTGAGTATCTGATTAGTATGGTCACCTCAAATTCATTTATTTAGTTGTGATACACAAACACAACTTGTTACCAATGTCATGCAATTATTTGCCGATGCAATTCAATTGAGACAAGATAGGCAAAAGCCCATATTATTCGTCCCTGCGTTGCATTTATATCCTCTATCCTCCTTTAAGTTGTGCCTTCAGCGACTATTGATTTACACCTCTCATAGCAGGCTTAATACCACAAATACCAGTAACAAGTTTTAAGTGTAAGAAATGTCCTACAGTCGCTTCAAGCAAAACCCTTGTTATTGTTAACTCTCTATTTATATATCTATAAAACACACCTTGTAAAAACTTTTTCAACTATGAAACGCTTGTTATTTTCCGCGAAATCTTCTATTAAATAGTAGTATGCTTGACTTGAGTCAAAGTGAGGCATCCTAATTGGTAATAGCCTAGCTGAACTTTTTCGGGAGATTAAAAACGATTTTAATCCATGTATTTGTGGCTTAGAGAGCAAGTGTAAAAAATAAAAATCCGGTTTGCAGCATGCATAGTCTGCCAAACAGTTAAAAGTTATGACATGATTAAGCACACAAGCCGGAATATGAAAAACTGGCCTTGATAGCATTGCTCTCAGCATACAAAGAGGAAGTTTTTATGTATTGGTTGCAGGCATATGTAAGTTTTATCCCCCGTAAAAATAGCAATGTTATCCGTTATAACAAAAAAGTTTTCCGTTCTCACGCAGCATCGGCGGATCACTCTTCACCCCATCCAGAAATCCGCTTGACAACAATCCATTCAGCGAATAGTTTCAGCACCTACTGCAATGCAACACCACCGAGCTTATATCATTTTGATACGTTGCTAACCGAAGAAATTGGCGGCAGCTGATTTTACTGCCTGCAAAGCGAGATGATTTATGACAAACAATAAACACAAACATAGTCTCACGAATTCGTTGGTCATTCTGGGTGGATTGATAGTGTTTCTACACAGTGTGGCAGCGGAAGAAACGAAATCCCAGCCGGACTATACGCCGCGCGGCGCGGACACTTGCCTGCAATGTCATGATGAAGACTATGATTATCCTGTAATGACTATTTTTTACACCAAACACGGTAATCAAAATGATCGGCGCTCTCCAATGGCCGGCCTGCAGTGCGAGGCTTGTCATGGACCGGGTGGCGCACATGCCTCAGAGCCGTACGTAGGCGAGAAACGCGCACCGATTATCAACTTTGGTCACGATTCCGCCGCGAGCGCTGACAAACAAAACGGCATGTGTCTTTCCTGCCATCGCGACAACAAGCGAATGGCATGGGAAGCTGGCGCGCACAGCAAACAAAACATGTTATGTGTCGATTGCCACACCATCCACGCTCGCCATGATCCCGTGTTAACATCGGGAAAACAAGCGAACATATGCTTTACCTGCCACCAGCAACAGCAAGCACAGTTCGAACGCGCTTCGGCACATCCGGTGCGCTACGGGAAAATGCAATGCACCCAATGTCATAATGTACATGGCACGTTGTCTAATACATTGCTGGTGGGGAACACCAAAAACCAAACCTGCTACCGCTGCCACATGGAAAAACGCGGTCCTTTTCTTTGGGCACATGCGCCAGTGCAAGAGGATTGTGGCCTTTGCCACGAACATCACGGTTCGATACATACACCGCTGCTGAAAAAACGGCCTCCGTTATTGTGCCAACAATGTCATTCGCAGTCGGGCCACCCATCCAATGCGTACGGCCCAGACGGCATTGAAACTCACAACCGCTTATTGCTGGCAAAAAGTTGCTTAAATTGCCACTCTCAAGTCCATGGATCCAACCATCCGTCGGGCGCTAAGCTAATGCGGTAACGACACCGGAATCGATCAGGAGAATAACAATGCGAACCTCAGTACTAATGTGCTTTCCTGTAATCCTAGCCAGTAACACGCCGGTAAGCGCCCAACCACAAAATCAAGATGTGGATACCTCGCAATGGCAATGCAAATGGTGCCCTGGAGATGAGCGTAAAGTGGAAGCGGATGTAAAAGGCGGGCTGGGCTATGTGACTAACGATTCGTATAAGTTTGGAGATTACACTGGGTTGAACGAAAAAGGTGTGTACGTTCTGGCGGACGCCGATGCCAGCGGCCGAAATGAAAAAGGTGCTTATTTTGATTTACAAGCCAGGAATCTGGGGCTTGACTCGCGTTCCATCGAAGTAGAGGGCGGCAAACAAGGGCGCGCACAGTTCGATATCAGCTACGATCAACTACCCAAACTCAATAGCGATACCGCTCGCACACCGTATACCGGCGATTCCGTACAGCAATTGCCTTTGGGCTGGGTAACCGCAGCCAACACCAGCGGCATGACAGCGTTGTCCAGCAGTTTGCGCGACGTCAATTTATCCACGGAACGGCGCAGAACCCGCGTAGGCGCGAGTTTTTTTCAAACCCCGACATTGTCTTACGATCTCAACTATCAACACGAAACAAAAAAAGGCAACCGTAGCGCCGGACTGGGCTTTGGGTTTTCTCAAAACGCGATTCTGGCAATCCCCGTGGATTATGAGAGCGACATCGCAAGCGTCGGTGTAAATTACAATACCCACCGCTGGCAAGCTTCAGTCAATTACCAGTTGTCGGCGTTTAAAAATAACAATGAATCCATTCGTTGGCAAAATGCGTTCAGCACACCAGCAAACACACCAGAAGGCCAAGCCGCATTGGAGCCCGAAAACAAAATGCAAATGCTTGCGGTGAACGGCTCTTACAAAATTACCGACTCTATTTTGCTGGCAGCGTTACTTTCGTATGGCGAAATGCGTCAAAATCAGCAGTATTTGCCCATTACAATTAATAGCAACATTACTTCTCCTTTGTTGCCGCGCACTTCCCTTGATGGCAAGATTAACACTTTGGATGCAAATCTAAACCTGCATGCGGGCATCACGGAAAAACTGAATTTGCAATTTCAATACAATCAGCACGAGCAAGACAACACTACCCCACGAGCTACCTACTTATACATAATTGCTGATACGCCACCTGCGAATCCAAACGATCTACCTTCTAAGACAAACCTACCTTATAGTTTCCGTCAACAAGAGCTTCAAGGCGAAGTTCAATATCGTTTCAACAGACAGCATAAACTGTCCGGCGGTGCCGACTATGAAATCTACGACCGCACTTATCAAGAAGTGGATAAGACCAAAGAATACCGCTTATGGGGCCTATATAACGCACTATTTAATAAATGGGATCTGAAGTTGCGCTTGGATTACGCCGACCGCAAAGGCGATGATTACAAACCTTTGGAGGATACTACACAAAATCCGCTGATGCGAAAATATAACATGGCGGACCGGATTCGCAATAGAGCCGGTCTATCACTGCAGTATTCGCCGCTGCATTCGCTGGACTTGGGATTCAATGCAGGCCTATCCAAAGATGACTATAAAAATTCGTCCGTAGGATTGAAAGAGAGCAACGAATCCAGTTTTTCAGTAGATCTTCGTTATATTGTTATCGAACCGCTAACTTTAAGAGCTTTATATGCGCTAACTAATATCGACTCCACTCAAGCCGAAGTCGACTGGCAAGCAAAAAATGACGACCGCATGGATGTATTTGATCTGGGGCTGATATATAAACTCATGGCGGACAAACTCAATATCGGTTTCGACTACACCTTTGCCAAATCCAGCGGAAATATCACTGTGGCTAATTCCGGTTTTCCGGAACTCACCACCGAGCGGCACACATTCAAAATCCACGGCGATTACAACATGAGTAAACGCTCTTATCTCATTGTCGGCTATTTGTTTGAAAAGTACGATGAAAAGAACTGGGCGATAGACGACCTCACGGTCGACAGCATAGGCAACGTGTTGACCCTGGGCGAAAAGAGCCCTTCATATGATATCGGCTATTTCACGGTGAGTTATCAGTATAACTTCTAATATAATTCTGTACGCATGCAAGGGTAATAGGATGATTGAAATTAAAGTCAAGTATGCGGTTCTTGCTACCATATCGTTCGTTTTGCTGCATAGTCCGGTGTTCGCGCAAGACCTGGAGGCGTTGGTGAAGCAGTGCGCCATGTGCCATGGCCGGGACGGCAACAGCAAGAGTTCCACCATTCCTTCCTTTGGCGGATCTTCTGAAAAATATTTTAAATACGCCATAGACGCTTATAAAAACGGTGGCCGAAAATCGGATATGATGAAGCGATTTGTGGACAATCTTTCCGCCGAGGATGTGGACAAACTGGCCGAGCACTATTCTCAGCAGACATTCAAACCCGCCGAACAGGAGTTCGACCCCCAACTCGCACAAAAAGGCCAAGAGCTGCACAATACCTATTGCGCCAAGTGCCACGACAACAACGGTCGAGTCGATCCATATAACTACGGCATATTGGCCGGCCAATGGATGCCGTATTTAAAACTCAGCATCAAGGAGTACCTGGAAGGCACCCGCCGAGTCAATCCCATGATGGTGAAAAAACTCAAACGGGTGCAAAACGAAGTGGGCGAGGAAGGTTTTGAGCAACTGGTAAATTTTTACGCCAGTGTAAAATAGCGGTAATTACCAATCATAGTGTAGCTGTGGGGTCTGAATCGAAGTGATATACTCGAAGCTGACATCCCCCGAATCAAGTTGGTGTTCCTGGCGACAATCAATCATCGATTCTCTATTTTAGCCGCCAGCAGACTCTACAGCGCAACTCCCCAAACACCAATTCCGGCTTTGGCTTCCGTTTTACATAACGTAAAGTGCGAAAATAACGAAGTCGGTTCGCACGTAACACGCTTTTTCCCGGCAAATCGTTAAAAAAATCCACCAAATTATGCGGATTTTGGCGAAATTGAGGGTGATAGTGGCGGGATGAATTGTTACACTTATTCACGAGCGTCACGATTTAATCAACTGTTCGCGATTGAGCGATTCCCTGTATTGATAATACGACTATGCAACGTGATCTCCCTACAGCGGAGTTTACGGGTGCAAGAACGACAATATACATGACAACAAATTCGACAACAAATTTGACGGCACACTTATTCAAAAAAACTGACACGCTTTGTCGTTCACAGCAAGAAGGATGATTTTTACCCATGACAGTCTTAACTTATCCAGCCAGATTTAGCCGGCAGCATTTATCAATCAACACCAGCGCACTACAGCACACGGTTATGAAGTTCGCTGCGCTGCTATCGTTATGTTATATCACCATGATGCTATCCACTGCCTGGGCTGCGACACCAAATAACGTGTTAGTGGTTGGCCAAGTCGCGGAGCCCAAATCACTGGACCCACAAGCGGTAACCGCAGTAAATGATTTTCGCATCCTGGTCAATTTGTACGACGGCTTGGTGCGCTATAAAGACGGCTCACTGGAAGTGGAGCCGGCATTAGCCTCGTCCTGGAAAATCAGTGAAGATGGCACGGTTTACACATTTACTTTGCGTAAGAAAGTAAAATTTCATGACGGTACGCCGTTTAATGCCCAAGCTGTAAAATTCAACTTCGATCGCATGTTGGATGACGCCCATCCGCAACACGATACCGGGCCGTTTCCATTGGCGTTTTTTTTCCAATCCATTGAAGAAACACGCGTGATTGATGATTACACCGTGCAATTTAAGCTGGATAAACCTTACGCACCATTATTATCTAATCTGGCTTACCCCACCGGATTGATTGTTTCGCCCACTGCGGTGAAAAAATACCACAAGGACTTCGGCCGCAATCCCGTGGGAACCGGACCGTTTAAATTTGCCCGCTGGGAAAGCAACCGCTTGGTAGCAGTGGAGAAAAACCCGGACTATTGGGATAAAGCGCCTTTACTGAACGCTGTGGTGTTCCGCCCTATTACCGACGCCAACACGCGGGTGACGGAGATACTCTCCGGTGGTATCGATTTGATGGTGGAAGTACCACCAGACAACATGGCCATGTTTGCGAAAGATAAAAGCTTTAGCGTGTACGAACAAGTTGGCCCGCATTTGTGGTTTTTGATTCTCAACATGAAAGAAGGTCCGTTTAAAGACAAACGGGCGCGCCAAGCGGTTAATTACGCCATCGATAAACAAGCGCTGGTAGATAATGTATTGCAGGGCACAGCCACTGTAGCCACCGGCCCAACCCCTTCGGCGTTTAGCTGGGCGTATAATGAAAAACTAACACCATATCCTTATAATCCGGAGAAGGCCAAAAAATTGCTGCAAGAGGCTGGCGCCGCCGGTGCGCAGCTTACTTTCTACGTTACCGAAGGCGGGTCCGGTATGTTAAATCCAATCGCCATGGGTACGGCTATTCAAGCGGATCTGGCCAAAGTCGGATTGAAAGTCAAAATAGAAACTTATGAATGGAACACCTTTCTTGGTAAAGTTAACCCGGGTTTGCAAGGCAAAGCCGATATGGCAGAAATGGCGTGGATGACTAACGACCCGGATACCTTACCGTATTTAGCATTGCGCAGCGACGCTTGGCCGGAAAAAGGCGGCTTCAATTCCGGATATTATTCCAATCCCGAGGTTGACAAACTTTTAGAACAGGCGCGTGCCACGACAGAACAGACGAAACGGGCTGAATTGTATAAACAAATGCAGCAAATCGTCTACGATGATGCACCGTGGGCGTTTATCGCCAATTGGAAACAAAACGCTGTCACCACTTCCCAAGTAAAAGGATTCAGTCTGCAGCCCTCGTTTTTATTGGTGTTAAAGAACACTTACAAACAATAAGCACAATGGTCAGGATTCTAATCGCCACTCCAACCTAGCCCTTAAGTTGCTTATTATCAAGATTTATGAAGTCTTACATTCTTAAACGTCTAATTTTCACCATTCCCGTATTGCTGGGCATCTCCATCATCGTGTTTTTTATTATGGCGCTGATTCCCGGCGATCCTGCACTGGCCATCCTGGGGTCCTACGCCACACCGGAGAACGTCGCTAAATTGCGCGAAGAATTCGGTTTGGACAAACCTTTGTTGCAACAATATATCATCTGGCTAACAAACTTGTTACAGGGCGATTTTGGCCGCTCGTACAGTTTAAACCGCCCCGTATTGG
>JASFLF010000010.1:0-16694 GCA_050118235.1 Gammaproteobacteria bacterium
TCTTCAAATTAGAAGACGTTAGCCGGCTTGTTTTTATAAATGCCTATCGACGACTTGTCGACAATCGTTTGCGTCGATACGGCGGAAAGTCATTGGAACCGAACATTAAGCTAACATGGCCGCCCAGGAGAAGCTGATATGATCGTTCATTATGGCGATTAAGCCGACCCTCAGCAGGAGTATAAAGATTTTTCCCAGGTGCCCATCGTGCCTGTTGTTGCGCCAGGTTTTCCCAAAGTTCCCTTAACCAGAAATCTTCGTTATTCGGATCTTACGGGATTACACGAAGTGCATCATACGCGATACTGCGACTAGGGGGGCAATACACAAAGAAAGAAGTGATCAAGCAACGTATTGCTTGGGGACATATGCCGTTTTTTCTGATTTAGGTTGAACTGAAAACTGGACGGCTTATTTCCATTGAGGGCAACCACATAAATGGAAATATAATAGATATATTCATTGCATGTCCGGGTTCCAGTCAAAATGGAAGCATGGCTGAGTATTTGTGGCAGGCATTTGTCTTCAGAGATGGCTAAGAAGAATAACGTTTGAATAAACGAGCCCCATTTTGTGGGTCCCAGTATTCTATTACGTAACTCCTGCAACCCGGAATATGCCGCTATCGCGAGGCACGTTGGCATGCCGGCGCGATCAACATCGTGCCGGCACATTTTGCAACCTATACTCGGGCCGCGCTAAAGCTGTCTACTCTGACCGTACTCGCGGCCACTGCCGCCCCGACTGCGGTAAGCACGGCTTGCAATGTGGCCGAAGTCGTGTCTTCGGCGAAGGCGGCAGCGCGGCCCACAGTATCGCCGACTCGTACGCGGATGCAGGCTAAGGCGTCTGCGTCGGTACCTGTGGTGAGTGCGTGTTCGTCGAAGGCTTCCACTTCAACGGCAATGTCCATTTGGCGTTCCAGCGCATCGACCAGCGCTTCAACCACACCGTGACCGTGGCCATGCAAGCGCACAGTTGCTTTGGATGAACCCACGACCATGTCCGCCCGCACCACGTCCTCCATGCGTTTGACGTTGTAGCTTTGCATGCGCCAGTGGTCGGCAGGGGAGGCGTAATGCTTCTGGAACAGTTCCCAAATGCGCTGCGGGGTGACTTCCGAGTTCGTCCGCTCCGACCACGCCTGCACTACGGCGCTGAAGTCTTGTTGCATCCAGCGGGGAATGCTGATGCCGAAGTCGCGTTCCAACACATGGGTGACACCGCCTTTGCCCGATTGGCTGTTGATGCGTACGACCTCCTCATAGCGCCGGCCGAGGTCGCGCGGATCAATGGGTAAATAAGGCACTTCCCAATGATCGCCCTGCTTATAGTGTTTCATCCCTTTGCGGATGGCATCTTGGTGGCTGCCGGAGAAGGCGGTGTATACCAACTCGCCCACATAGGGGTGGCGGGCATGCACTGGCAAATGGGTGCATTGTTGATAGGTCTGTGCGACCTGCGCCATGGAGGACATATCCAACCGCGGTTCGACGCCTTGGGAGTACAAGTTCATGGCCATGGTAATGATGTCCATGTTACCGGTGCGCTCGCCGTTGCCGAACAACGTGCCTTCGACCCGGTCCGCGCCCGCCATAACGGCAAGCTCAGCGGCAGCCACGGCGCAGCCACGATCGTTGTGGGGGTGCACGCTGATGGTAATATGCTCGCGGTGTTGTACATGATCGCAAAACCATTCCACTTGATCGGCAAACACGTTGGGCGTTGCCATTTCCACCGTAGCGGGTAAGTTGATGATTACGGCCTGCCCGTTTTGAGGTTGCCACACGGCGTTGACGGCGTCGCACACTTCCACGGCGTAGTCGAGTTCGGTGGCGGTGAAGCTTTCCGGCGAATATTGAAACACCCACTCGGTCTTCGGATAGGCTGCGGCGCCGGCTTTCACTGCTTCGGCGCCGCGTACGGCGATGGCCTTGACGCCCTCGCGGTCGCTGCCGAATACTTGTTCGCGTTGCACCCGCGAGGTGGAGTTGTACACGTGCACGATGGCACGGCGCACACCGCGCAAGGCCTCGTACGTTTGCGCAATCAGCTCCGGCCGTGCCTGGGTAAGCACTTGGATGGTGACATCATCGGGGATCATGTGCTCATCGATGATTTTGCGGACAAAGTCGAAATCCGGTTGGGAGGCGGCGGGAAATCCCACTTCGATTTCCTTGAAACCGAGCCCCACCAATAATTGAAACAAACGGGTTTTCTGTTCCACATCCATGGGCTGTACCAGCGCTTGGTTACCGTCACGCAGGTCAACGCTGCACCATACGGGCGCCTGGGTGATGACACGGTCCGGCCAGCGGCGGTCGGGTTTTGCCACCGGCGGAAAGGGACGGTATTTGCGATGATCAAATGTGTTCATGGTGTAGTCTCCAGTCAAATGAATGTCCTTATTGGGATCCCTATTGGGAAGGCGCGCGGCACCTTATGAGGAACAAGTGTAGGCAATGATGGGCGCTAAGTGTTTGCGAAATTTGCCTTGATTTTGCAAAAATTGATGAATTATTGCTTAATATAGTTTATCTTTGGCAGAAAATAGCTCAAAGAGAGATTTGTCATGGCAGAATCCCTAAAAATGGACCGTTTCGACCGCCGTATTCTCACCGAATTGCAACGGGACGGTGGCCTCAGCAATCAGGAATTGGCCGAGCGTATCGGCTTGTCTTCCTCGCCCTGTTCCCGTCGAGTTAAACAGCTGGAGGACGCCGGCGTTATCGAAAAGCGCGTGACCTTGCTGGACCGCCGCAAACTGGGGCTCACGCTGACTATCCTTATCCAAATCAGCATGGACCGGCACACGCCGGAACGTTTTGAAACGTTCGAGGCGAAAATTAAAAGTTATCCGGAGGTGCTGGAATGTTATCTCATCACCGGGCAGGACGCCGACTATTTACTAAAAGTGGTGGTGCCGGATATGGATCATTACCAAGAGTTTCTGCTGAACAAGATCACTCGTATCGAAGGGGTGAGTGGCGTGCACTCCAGTTTTGTTATGCGGCGGGTGGTGGATACTACGGCGTTGCCATTGGGGTATTTGTGAGAATATTGCCGTGCCGTTGAATTTATTGAACCGACGATATTTGTTTGGATAGGTTTCGCTTCGCTGCCTTTTTTCCATTGGTTTGGATTATTGGGTAGGTTCCACGGTAGGCACAAAAGACGTGCCTACTCTCCTTGCGAGTTGCGAAAGATTGCCTAAGTTCAACGATGCATTCTGCGGCTATTGATTTACCGGCCGGGGCTTGCCGTCGGCGTCGACGGCAACATAGGTTAAGGTGGCCTGGGTGACTTTGATGCATACGGGATCGGCGGGGTTGCGTTCGGCATAGACTTCCACCAACACGGTGATGGAGGTGGTACCGATTTTGGTGATGGTGGCGTAACAACTGACGAGATCGCCCACATAAACCGGCTTGTGGAACTGTATTTCCTTGACCGCCACTGTGACTACCCGGCCTTTGGCTTTGCGGCTGGCCACGATACTGCCTGCGATATCCACTTGGGACATGATCCAGCCGCCGAAGATGTCCCCGGCAAAGTTGGTATCTTGGGGGCGCGCTAACAAGCGCATGGTGGGTTCGGTATCAGGCGGTTTGTTGTTTTCTGAGGGCATCGGGAAGGGTGTCGTTGGGTGAAGCGTGGCCGGCATACAATTTGTCTATCGTTTCGGCATAGTGGCCCAGGATACGTTGTCGCTTGAGTTTGAGCGTCGGTGTGATTAAGCCGTTTTCTACAGTCCAGGGTTCCAGAGTCAGCGCGATGCGTTGGATTTGGGCGTAGCCGGGGAAGTCATCGATTTGTTGGCAGACCCTTTCCAACACAGCGGTGTAGAGCTTTTCGTCATGCAGCAATACCGCGTCGTTGCTGTCCTCGTCCAACGCCTTGCATAGGTTTTGCCACTGACTTGGATTTAATACCAGCAACGCGGACAAATACGGTCTGCCTTCGCCTATCACCATCACTTGATCAAACAGCGGGTCCATGGCAATGGCCAACTCCATGTCGTTGGGCGGGACTTTTTCCCCATTGGACAACACGATGATTTCCTTGAGGCGCCCGGTGATGTAAATTCGGCCCAGTTCGTCCATGCGGGCTATATCTCCAGTGTGCAGCCAGCCTTCTTTATCCAGAACTTCCGCGGTGGCTTGTTTGTTGTGCCAGTAACCCATCATGACTAAGTCGCCGCGCACCAATAACTCACCGTGCTCGCCGGTGCGCACTTGCACGCCTTGCAGCGGTGGCCCTACGCTGGCGGGATCGTTATGTTGTTCGGTATTGACGGCAATAATGGGACTGGTTTCGGTCAGCCCATAGCCTTGTAACAGTTGTACGCCCAAGCCGATAAACGTTTTTGCCACCGAGGTCGATAATGGCGCGCCGCCGCAGATGGCCACCCGCAAACGTCCGCCCAATTTCGCCGTGACTTTACTGGCGACCAGGGCTTTTAATATGGGCCATGCCAAATGGGAGCGGTCCGGATGTTCGAAGCGGTCCCAACCGACAGTGACCGCTTTTTGGAATAGATTGCGGGCAAAAGTTGATTTTTCTTCCAATTGCGCGGCGATTTTGTTGTACACCCGTTCGTAGATGCGCGGCACGGAGATCAGCACAGTAGGGCGTATGGTGAGTAAATCCTCGGCCAAGTCCTGCACGGAGCGCGCGAACGCCACCTGGGCCCCCGCGAACATCGGAATATAATATCCCGCAGTGCGTTCCAACATGTGGGATAAGGGTAAAAACGATAAAAACACATCTTCGCGGTAAGCGGGAACCGATTGCAATCCTGCGTGAGCGTCGCTGAGGATATTGCGATGATTGAGCATCACGCCTTTGGGGCGGCCGGTGGTGCCCGAGGTGTACACGATAGTGGCTAACTCCCCAGGCTGGCTTTCATTGGCTTGCAGATGAGTTTCATCAATATCATCCGGCACGTTTTCCAGCCATTCTTCCAGGGTTTGCAAGCGGCTGAAACGACTGTATTCATGGCAAGGGTGCAGACTGAGCAAGCGCACCAAGCCTTCAACTTGCGAGTCGATGTCTTCGAGTTTTTGTAATTGCTCAACGCCTTCAATCAGCAGCACTTTGACGCCGGCGTCCTGTAGTACGTAGGAAATGTTGTCCGTGCGGTCGTTGGTGTACAAGGGCACTACCACCAGGCCCATGCCCAAGGCGGCTTGTTCAAATTGAATCCACTGCAGGCAATTGCAGCACATGATGGCCACCCGGTCTCCGGGGTAGAGAGATTCATCGGCCAATGCTGCTTGCATGCGCGCCACACTTTTGGCGGTGTCGCGCCAACTAATGTCCTGCCAACGTCCGTTCCCGTGATCATAATAACGATAAGCTGTTGATTGTGGAGTGCGCTTGAGACGCTCTCTAAACAGCCCCGCTAAACTGCCGGCCGTTTCCAGGTCGATAATGTCCAGTGTGCTAGGATGCATTAGCTCTTACTACTCTCGCTTCGTTTTGTTCTTGTTCATTTGGCTGATTATCATCAGTGTCTTGGTCACTGGAGCGCCAGCCGGCGTCTGGGGTAAAGCGTTCGCCGTGTCTTTTTTCCAATTCCAATAAGCGGTTGTACAACATGTTAACACCGCGGCTTTGGCGGTAGTGTAAAGGACCACCATGAAAGGGCGCAAATCCTGTGCCGAATATGATGCCGGCGTCGATCAAGTCGGCATTATTCACAATGCCTTCGCGTTGGCAGGCGACCACTTCATTGAGCATGCGTAACATCAAACGGTCTTGAATGTCATCGGGGCGGTAGTCGGTTTTGCCGGGTTTGTGCTGCAGTGGTTTGCCGTTTTTGTATTGATAGAAGCCGCGCCCGCTTTTTATACCCAGGCGGCCGGTTTCCACCAGTGATTTCAAGCGGTGCGGGACTTCGAGGTTGAGTTGTTGCGATAAGATCTGCGCCACCGACAAACAAATATCCAAGCCCACAGTATCGGCCAGTTCGATAGGCCCCATGGGCATGCCGAAATTTACTGCCGCCTGGTCTATCACTTGAGGGGCAATGCCCTCGGCTTCCAAAACCACCGCTTCCACCAAATAAGGCATCAATACCCTATTGACCAGAAATCCGGGCGAGCTTTTCACCGGCAAAGGGAGGCGGTTGATGTGGCGGGTGAAGGCCGCGGCTTTGGCGGCCGCCTCACCGCTGGTGGTGTCACCGCTGACAATCTCCACCAATTGCATTTTGGACACCGGATTGAAAAAGTGTATGCCTACCAGGCGTGATGGCTCACTGAGAGCCTCGCTCAAAGTCTCTATGGGAATGCTGGAGGTGTTGGTGGCCAGCAGTGCCCCGGGCTTGAGCTGCGGCTCAATGCTCTTAAACAAGCTTTGTTTGGCCTCAAGGTTCTCAAAGATGGCTTCGATGACCACATCGGCGTGTTTGATGCCTAAGCCGTTCATGTCCGGTGTGATACGGTCCAGGGCCGCTTGTATTAAAACCGGCGCTTTTAACGTTTTTTTAAACAGCTTGTTGGCGTTTTTAATGACCCGGCCTAAAGCGGCTTCCGCGCGGTCTTGCACAGTGACATGCATGCCTTGTGAGGCGCACCATGAGGCGATATCGCCGCCCATAACGCCGGCGCCGATCACGTGTACATGTGTAGGCTTGAACAAGGATTTATCGCCGACGGATTTAAGCGCATCTTGCAGGAAAAACACCCGGATGAGATTTTGCGAGGTTTTGCCGACGATTAAGCGGGACACCTGGCTTTGCTCACCGGCCAGCATCTGGTGTTTGTCATTGGCGTGTTTGGCCCACAAATCGATGAGGGCATAAGGGGCCGGATAGTGGTTTTTAGGGGCTTTTTTTGCCACCTTGCTGCGAAATACATTGGCAAGCACCGGCCGGATCAAGGCGTGGTTGGTGAGCCGCTTCCAGCCCGTTAGCCGGTGCGGCGCAGGTTGGGTGTTGATCAGCTGCACGGCGCCTTGTTTCAAATGCCGTTTGGGCACCGCATAATCCACCACGCCGATCTTTTTCGCGGCCCGGGCACTGAGACCGCGCCCGGTTAACATCATATCCATGGCGGCGGGCGCGCCGATCAAAGGCGGTAGCCGGGTGGCGCCGCCGAAGGCGGGAAAAATACCGATTCTGATTTCGGGGAGCCCGAGGCGGGTTTTGGTATCGTCATCGGCGATGCGGTAGCGACAGGCTAACGCTAATTCTAAGCCACCTCCCATGCAGAAGCCGTGTATGAGGCAGACAGTAGGAAAGCGCAAGCGCTCCAGGCGGTTGAACGTGTCCTGACCCAGGCGGATGAACTCACGGGCCAGTTGCACATCGTTGGCTTTGGCCAGTTCCTTAATGTCGGCACCGGCGAAAAAACCGTTTTCCTTGGCCGATAAAATGACCAGGCCATTAGGCGGTTCGCTGTCCAGTTCGCGCACGATGGCATCCAACTCTTCGATGACTTCCGTGGACAAGGTGTTGGTACCGCTGTCTTTGCGGTCGGCGTACAGCCAGGCGATAGACTGTTCGTCTGTTTCCAAACGCCAATGTTGGTATCGAGTGGCAGGCATAAGACTTACTCCGTATCGCTCAGGTTTGTTGAGTGGTTGGTAAATGAATGATTTTCAATCAGCATGGCGCCGCCTTGACCGCCGCCTATGCACAAACTGGCCATGCCGCGCTGGGCGTTATGGCGTTTTAACACATGCAGTAAATGCAATACGATACGCGCGCCGCTGGCACCCACCGGGTGACCCAGGCTTACGCCACCCCCGTCCACATTCAAACGCTCCTGGTCCAGTTCGCCGAACGCTTTGGCGGTGTGTAACTGTTCGCGGCAATAACGGGCGTCTTTCCAGGCTTCGAGATTAGCCAGTACCTGGCAGGCGAAAGCTTCGTTGATTTCCCAATAATCCACATCGTCCAATTGCAGTTTTTGGCGTTTTAACAAAGGCGACATGGCGTGTACCGGTCCCAGGCCCATTTGGGCCGGATCCAGTGCCGCCCAGTGGGAGTCGATGATTTTCCCCATCACCGGCAAGTCGAATTTTTTAATTGTGGCTTCGTTGGCCAGTACCAACCACGCCGCTCCGTCGGTGACTTGGGCGCTGTTGCCGGCGGTCACTTTACCGAAGGGTCGATCGAATACGGGTTTGAGTGTGGCCAGTTTTTCCACACTGGATTCCCGGCGCAACCCGTCGTCTTCCTTGTAAAAGTTACCGTTGGTGTCATAAATGGTTTCCACTTCATCCATCCAACCCTGGTCGATGGCGTTGGCCAGGCGTTGGTGGCTGCGTACCGCGTATTCGTCCATGGTTTCGCGGCTGATGTTAAAGCGGTCGGCCAGAATCTCGGCGGTTTGCCCCATGGATAAGCCTACCACGGGGTCGGTTAGACCTTTTAACAAGCCAATGATAGGTTTGAGGTAAGCAGGGCGAAGCTGTGCCAGGGTCTTCACGCGCTGGCCCAAGGTCTTTGCTTTGGCCCAAGCGCCCAGCCATTGCACCATGGATTGCGCCAGCAACACCGGGGCATGACTCATGGCCTCAATGCCGCCGGCCAGTACCAGGTTGGAACGACCCGAGGCGATATTGATGGCGGCGCAGTCCAGTGCCTGCAGGCCGGAGGCGCAGTTGCGTTGCACCGTCCAGGCAGGAACGTGTTCATCACACCCCAGGCGCAGCGCCACCACTCTGGCGATGTTGGCCTCTTCCGGGCCGGGCATGACGCAGCCGGCGATCACTTCGTCGATGTCGGTGGCTTCAAACGGCATGCGCGCCAGCAAGGGTTTGGCGGCGGCGATGGCAATATTGGCCGCGCTGAACGGCCCGGGTTTGCCTTTGGCTTTGAGGAACGGCGAGCGGCTGCCGTCTACGATATAAACATCATGTACCGGTTTACGTTTTTGTGCCATATTGGCTCGCTCCTATTTTTCAATCGCCTTTTATCAACGCCCAGTCAATCCAGTGTCGAGCGGTTTGCGTATCAGGCGCATTCTTTTGCCGATGCGGTTGAGGTGTGTTCGTCGGCGGCTTCTGATCGTGGTACCAGCGCCTGCGGTTCGAAATCATCCACCATGATGGCCTCCCGGCGGGCGGCATCGGCAGTGGTTAATACGTTCGCGTCTTCACTGGTGATGATATCGAGTTCCAAGGCCTGGCGGATTTGCTGTTCTCGATTAGTCGCGACGATTCTGCCGTCGCGTACCGCCGAGCGCAGGGTTTTTTCCGCCGCCTCTGCAGCCACTACACAGTGTAGCGCATATTCCAAACGGCTCATGGGCTCGCTCAAGCGGTGTTGCTCAGTGTCGGGCAGATACAAACCGCCGGTCAGGCGATCGCGGGCGGCGGAAGGATTTAAAAGCAAATCCGCGGCCTTATGACCGGAGATATCCGTGGGACCGGAATAGGTTTTGCCCAAGGGGAATACGATACGGCGTATTACCCACGCCACCGGCCGGTTGGGGAAGTTGATAATGAATTTATCCAGGCTTTGCTGCATTATGCGCAAAGCGTTTTCACAACTCCATTGCAGCAGCGGCAGGTCCGAATACGGTTGTTTGTCGTCTTCAAAGCGTTTTAAGGCGGCGGAGGTCAGATACAGTTGACTCAATACATCCGCTAACCGCCCGGACAATTTTTCTTTACGTTTTAAATTGCCTCCCAGCACCAGCATGGCCACATCGCTGACAAACGCCAGGGCGCTGCTCATGCGGGTGAGCTGTTGATAATAATACCGGCTGGGTCCGCTTACCGGGGGGCGAACCCAACGTGCTTTGGTCAGGCCCAGAAATAAACTGCGCGCGGTGTTGCTCAATGTGAATCCCAGATGACCAATGAGCGCCGCATCGAAGTCACGAATGGCTTTGTCGTCATTCGTTTGTTGAGCGGCGAGTATTTCGTTCAATACATGTGGATGGCAGCGGATAGCGCCTTGGCCAAAGATGATCATGCTACGGGTGAGAATATTGGCCCCTTCCACAGTGATACTGATAGGGATGGCCTGATAGACTCGGGCCAGCATGTTTCTCGGCCCCATACAAATCCCGCTGCCGCCTTGGATGTCCATGGCGTGATTGATGATGGTGCGCATGCCTTCGGTCAAATTGTATTTGACGATGGCCGAGATCACCGACGGGCTTTGCCCCATGTCAAGGGCGGATGTGGTCAAGGTGCGTGCGGCATCCATCATATACGTACCGGCGGCGATGTGCGCCAGTTTTTCCTCCACCCCTTCGAAGCGGCCTATGGGGGTTTTGAACTGCTGACGCACGCGGGAATATGCCCCGGTGGCGCGGGCTGCCAATTTGCCCGCGCCCACGGCGAGCGCCGGTAGGGAAATAGAGCGTCCGGCGGCCAGGCATTCCATTAACATGCGCCAGCCGTTGCCGGCCTGGGAGGCGCCGCCGATGATCCAGTCGATGGGGATGAACACGTCTTTACCGCGGTTGGGGCCGTTTTGAAAGGCGCTGTTTAACGGAAAATGACGGTTGCCGATTTCAATGCCTGGTGTGTTGGTGGGAATCAGCGCGCAGGTAATGCCCACATCCGCTTCGTCGCCGATCAAGTGTTCGGGATCGTAAAGCTTAAACGCCAGTCCCAATACGCTGGCAACCGGGCCTAAGGTGATATAGCGTTTTTCCCAGTTGAGGCGGATGCCCAAGACATCTTTTTCGCCTTCGAACTCGCCGCGGCACACCACACCGCTATCCACCATGGAGGCGGCGTCGGAACCGGCTTCCGGTGAGGTCAATGCAAAACAGGGAATTTCCTGGCCCTTGGCTAAGCGCGGCAGATAGTAATCCCGTTGGGCGTCGGTGCCGTAACGCAGTAACAATTCAGCCGGGCCCAGCGAATTGGGCACCATGACGGTGACCGCCGCCGTAATGGATCGCGACGCGACTTTCATCACTACGGTGGAGTGTGCATATGCGGAAAATTCCAAGCCACCATATTTTTTCGGAATAATCATGCCGAAAAATCCCTTGTCTTTGAGAAACTGCCAGACTTCTTCGGGCAAATCGTAATGCTCATGCGTGATTTTCCAATCATCCAGCATGCGGCATAACACTTCCGCCGGGCCATCGACGAACGCTTGTTCTTCGGCGTTTAAACCGGGTGGGGGAGTATCCAGTAACGCCCGCCAGTCTGGCCGGCCGCTAAACAACTCTCCATCCCACCAGACACTGCCGGCTTCCAGCGCATCACGTTCGGTCTGTGACATACTGGGCATGACTTGGCGAAAGGCTTTTAATGCCGGTTTGCTCAACCACTGCCGGCGCAGTGCCGGAACGTTGAAGGCAATCGCGGCAACGGCGAACAACAGCCAGATGGGCGCGGTAATGAATGTGGACGGTGATGCAATTTCCCCCCACCCGATCAATGCCACGGCGATAGCGCCAGTGCTCAGTAACATGGAGGCCCTGAAATACAACAGTGCCCAACTCAAGGCTATGAAAAAAGAAATCCACAACAATGTTTGCATGGTGTTAACTCGCCTGTGTAGGGTTGTCAGGAACTAGTCTTTTATCATCTTTCCCGGGTGCTTCACCAGAGGGAGGTGAATATTCACGATTTTGATTGATATGCGATGGGGTTGATGTTTCCGGGAGAGGATTTTTTTCCTTTTTATCTGAGTTTCCGGCAGATTTTCTGCCAAGTTTTAATACCGGCGCCAAACCGGATGCTCTTTGCGGTTTTTGCGGCTTAGTCAGTTTGTTTGGTTTGCCGATCGTGTTAGGAATATAACAATCGTTATCGTCGTTACACACTACGCCATCCTGATCCCAGGGCAGTTGGCGGTACACCGCCAAGTCGTTCAATCCCAGTAAAGGATATTTAATGATCTGAAAATACGGTGAATAATCGAAATCCTTGGGTGTGTATAAGCGGGTATTGCGTTTGTACAACAAAAAGCCTTCGCCTTCGCGGTGAATGACCGGCAGGATAGGGAATTGCACCGCGGAAAATGCCGCGGCAATGAGCGTTGAACAGACGGTCTGGGTGGATTCACCGGCGTGGTGTTCGAACAAACTGGAGCGCCAACGCCGCGGGATGATACCGTAGGGCAGTAGGAATCGAGCCAAATCCAGCAACTGGCGCACGCTATATTCATACCCTATGTGTTTCGCGGCATATCCAATGACTTTTTGCACATCTTTACGCGATAAACCTTGTGGACGGCATATGCGCAAGTGCTCGTCTGCGTATTTGCTCAGCGGCGTCACGACTGTACCTTCGCCCAGCAACGGTTCAATCAGCAATTGATCATCCGGGTTGCCGTCGTACATCCAGCTGATGTGTTCACGAACGGCTGGATCATCCACATCCGCCAGGCGGCCAATATACAAGGCCGAGTGAGTCCACGGGCTCTGGGTGATGTTTTTAATAACCTCGCTCACGCGGGAACGCCCTTCCACTAAAATCACATCACAAGGGCGGATTTCGAAGCTCAGGCGGTCAAAATCGCATGGTGGCGCACCTTTGAGGGGCAGTTCATGGATGAGCCAGCGTATGATTTTGTTGCCTAACCATTTGATGGGATTGGAAAATGCCATATCGTATCGGTTAACCAGCGGTGCGAGTGCCACAAAATTGGCACTTCTTACAGTAACTATAGTTTACAGACAGGGTAATTTGCAGAAAGTTACAAGCGGCATACGGCTCATTTTTTGTGTTCCCTGACCGCAGCGGGAACTTAATCTGAACTTACCCTGTACTCTCTACTCTTTATACAGCACAGTCTGTGCCTTTTTAGGGGATTTTGCTACGGCAAGCGAATAAGCCAGTGGTATAAATCACATCAATGTTTGATGTGAGTCACCTTGAGATCACCCAGATATGGCTGCAGGAGGATGCTGTTGGCGATAGAGTGCGATTCGTCCGGGGGAATTTCGATTTTGCAGACCGCGCATGAAGTGTCGCAAATGGATGCGATTTTAGCTTGCTCATTGTCGCAGTAATACATCGCTTCGGATGGGACGGATCGCAAAATACGGATGACGTCACTAAAAGACATGCCTATGACGATTTCGTCGCGGTAAAGCGCATCGGCAATCCGGAACATTTCCGGCGGCGCGGTGTTGAAAATCGATACCTGGCCGGCTTGGGGAGCTATTTCGACTACCGTAGGAACTTGATAATGACCAGGCGGCTGATAATGGCCGTAAAACCAAACCAGTTGATCCTTAAGAAAAACCATGCCCTCACATCTCACACACTGGGCATCGCAGCGCTGCACTATTTTGTCATTACACCAGAATTTTCCTTTATAGTGCTTCGGCCCAAACGGCGCCGTGTCCGTGGCGATGAGCACTTCGTCTACCGTCATGCCCAATTGAATCTGCCCGGCAATGACGTCGTCACGAAAATAAAGTTGTACCGTGCTGATTTGATTCAAATGGGCGGTTCGGTCCGGGTAATTGTTGGCGAGCCATTGATTTTTAAGGGAATAGTTTTGCGAAATCCCATGGTTGCAACCGATCAAGCCGAGGGAGATTGTGACCATAATAACCGCAATTAAACCGCTGAATCGCATTACTTGTGCCTGATAACATATTAAAATCGTCAACTTTCATCATAAGCTAGGGCTTTGTATGTTGCAGCTAAAATTTTTTTATGACTTTTTACACGGCCAGAATTTTACGGAGTTCAAGTGTTATGTTTGTTGAGACAGTAGTGGCAGGAATTCTGACTTATGTTCTTATGTTATTGGCGTTTTACTTACACCGCATAAAGTCATTTCATGTACCGGTGATGATATTTATCATTTTGTTCGATTTGTTCATGCCAGTGTATTTGTATTCCACACGTGATTGGAAAACCCGTTTGATTGATGACGGCGATATTTTTTCCTTTGGGGTATGGATGCACTTTGGATTGCTTATTGCGTTGTTCGTGTTGTACGCCATACAAATATTGGCAGGGCGTAAATTGTTGCAAGGTGACCAGAGCGGTCGCGTAGAACATAAAAATATTGCTAAAGGGATTTTGGCGGTACGGGCACTGGTGATATTGACGGGAGCTTTGTTAGCGCAGCCTCAGCAGGCTTGAGCAAAAAAAGCGGGGTTTAGCCCCGCTTTTTATACGTATTGATAAGCGCGCTTATTTATTTTTGGTTTCAATCAAACGCTGAATGATGGGGGTTAAGACTACTTCCATGGCAAAGCCCATTTTCCCGCCAGGAACAACAATGGAATTGGGTCGCGACATGAATGAGTCATGGATCATGCTCAAGAAATATGGAAAATCAACGTTTTTCGAGTCGCGGAATCGGATGACTACGAAACTTTCGTCCGGTGTGGGTATATCGCGCGCAATAAACGGATTGGACGTATCCACCGTAGGAACGCGCTGGAAGTTAATGTGCGAGCGTGAGAATTGCGGCGTGATGTAGTTAATGTAGTCTTCCATGCGGCGTAAAATCGTATCCACAATGGCTTCAGCCGAATAACCTCGCTCCATATTGTCGCGATGGATTTTTTGGATCCATTCAAGATTCACAATAGGCACTACGCCAACCAGTAAATCCACCAATTCTGCGACGTTCACTTCATCGCTTTTAACCCCGCCGTGCAGGCCTTCATAGAACAACAGATCGGTATTTTCGGGGACATTCTCCCAGGGTGTGAACTGACCCGGTTCCAGATTAAGATGGCTATACGGCTCGGCTTCTTCCTCGCTGTGCAGATAATAACGACGTTGGCACATGCCGGTGTCGCCGTATTCTTTAAAAGTCTCGTACAATTTGTCGAATAAGTTGGCGTCCGGCCCGAAATGGCTGATATTTTTACCTTGTTCGTGATATTCAGCTATTTTTTGTTTCATGGCTTGGCGGTCATAAGCATGGTAGCTATCACCTTCGATCACGGCGGGGGTGATTTCTTCGCGGCGGAAAATGTGTTCGAACGCTCGTTTTACGGTGGTGGTCCCGGCTCCGGAAGAACCAGTGATGGCAATAATGGGATGTTTGACCGACATAATAACTCTCCTAACTCACTAAAAATATTAAAAAATTCTTGTGACCGCGTGAATATTTAAGCCAGCATGTGGCCGTTGGCTTCTCTGTGATTTGTCACGCGGAAAATTGTCTGAATTGAAATCCGGGCCCTCGCGATGATTGTGTTTTTTTTACCAGGGAGGCGAATAATAGCGTTTTATACCTTCTGAGGAAAGCTTTTGACGGTTATACCGGCTCATCGACACCCCGCAAGCTCTGCCGCAGAAGTAAACGAGGAGGGAAAATGATTGTTTTACCGCTCTAAGTTAAGGGACATGGTTAAGAAATGCGATTAAGAAACCTGGCTAAGGAACGCTAAATAGGGGGCGCTTGCGTTAATGAATGTTAGCGGGCATTTCATCCAATACCAGGCTTTCGACCCAGGTGTAAGCCGCTTCAAAGCCTGGTTGATTAAACATCACCATTAACACAACCCACTTGAGCTGATCCAAGTCCATTTCATCAGCTTCCAATGCCATGACTCGATCAATGATGAGTTCGCGGATGGCTGGGTCTATCACTTCCATTTGCTCAAGACTCAGCAAAAAGCCGCGGCACTCGGCATTGAGCTTTTTCAGCTCACTGCTGCTGTAGAGCCTGACGGAATTAACGTGATTGGTGATGGTTTCAACGCGTTCTTCCTGACCTTGTGCCAGATCTTCCAGCCAGTTGAACGCCTTGTTGATTTGGGTACTGCGAAAGCCGGCGTCGTTAAGTTGTGCCTTGAGTTTTTCGGGATCACTATAGAGGGGGGAATCATCGTCCATATAGTTTTCGAACAGGTACATCAAGACTTCAAACAAACTCTCTTTCATGTTTTTTCCTTCATCAATGGGTGCGCGAATACAATCCGCTGGTTGATGTGACGCACCCTTTTAATTCGAGTTCCACCAGCATGGCGGAAACCGTCTCGGTAGTCAATTGGCTTCGTTCCACCAGGGTATCGATGGAAGTCGGTTCATAGCCTAATTGGGTGTACAGTTGCTGGTGCTCCGCAGTAGGTAAAAGTTCGTTAAATTCTTGATTGTATGGGTTATTGCTGTTTCCTCCCGATGCGGTTGCTGAGGCCGGTCGATGATCCGGCGATTCGGATGGCTGATGACTATACATTAAACGCATCAACGGGCTTAATTCTTCCATTATATCGCTGGCGGTTTCAACTAATTTTGCACCCTGGCGGATTAAGGCGTGACAGCCGCGGGCGAGGGGGTTGTGTATGGAGCCGGGGATGGCAAACACTTCGCGGCTTTGTTCCATGGCCATTCTTGCCGTTATCAAGGAGCCGCTTTGGCGGGCGGCCTCCACCACCAAGGTGCCAATGCTCAAGCCGCTAATAATGCGGTTGCGACGCGGGAAATTAGCCGCCAACGGCGGGGTCCCCGGCACGAATTCGGAAATTAACACACCGTGATCGGCGATTTGGTGGGCGAGTTCTCGGTTACGCGCCGGATAAACCCGGTCCAAGCCGGTGCCCGCTACGGCGATCGTCAGTTTACGCGCAGCTAAAGCGCCTTGATGGGCAGCGGTATCGATTCCCAAGGCCAAACCACTGGTTATGACAAAACCGGCCTCGCTTAAATGTTTGGCGAACGCCAGTGCAGTGTCCATGCCCGTATGGCTAGGATTGCGACTGCCGACAATGGCCATCTGAGGATGATTTAATAGCGATGGCTCACCGCGATAAAACAATAGCGGCGGCGGGTCATGAATTTCCCGC
>JASFLF010000011.1:0-16004 GCA_050118235.1 Gammaproteobacteria bacterium
TTCAACTTAGCGTCGCCGTAGATCTTGTTGGATACCGCCACCCGGTAGTCTCGGATTTCGGCCCCGTGCAGCGTATCGGCCCGGTATACGGCTAAGTGGTAAGGATCGTAACTCATTACCCCCCAAATAAACATGGCCAATCCCAGCCCCGCAAACGGCAATGTCCAATGCACCCGGGTGGATAACGAAGACAACCGCATGCTCAACATGGCGAATTTCGTGGCCCTTTGGTCGCCGATTTTAAACGTTAGCAGACCAGGCTGGTTTTTCCTGGCATGCAAGTTATTACATGCCGTGATGCATTCGCCGCAATTGATACAAGTATCGTATTCGTTGGTTTTTCTGGGGTCTATGCCGATAAAACACGCTTTCACGCAATAATTGCATTTCACGCAATCGTCGGCACGGGATTCGTCGTAGTGAATGTGCAAGGTTTGTTTGGTTTTAAATCCATGTTGCCACACTTTATAAATACACATAAAGCGGCACCAAAAATGCCGTATAAACGCCACATCGATAAACGTAATCAGCACAAAGATAAAATAAATATAGTGCAATGATGCCGCAAGGCGCTGGTCATCCTGAAACGTAATAAACGACCAAATAACATCCGGCGGATAGAAATACAATAAGGGGATAAGCGCAAACACCATGGACACCGCTAAAATCAACCCGCTTAATACCAGCCAATTGAACCACTTATCTTTCCTGGCAGCGATTTGCATTTTGGCGCCATCGAGTTCGATCTCTGCCCGCTTACCCAGAAACCGTTGCGTCATTTGATTGGCCCATTCCGAGAGTGTATTTTGTGGACACGCCCAACCACAAAACGCAGTGCCTATCGCGGAATAAACCAACACCAAACTACTGGCAATCAACACCCAAAGCCCGAAAACGACAAAAAAATCCGACCACCAAATCTGACGATCCAACACCACAAACGCCCCGGCGACAGGATCAATGCGCAATAATCCCGTTACCGGTATCAAAACCAACACCGCGATAAAAATCCATTGAAAAGCGCGCCGCTGCCAATGCAGTTTCAAACTGGATTTGGGAGGTTCTACACTGACTGGGATACTACCAAGAGAATTCTGACGACTCATCGCACAAGATTATCATAATTACACTAGCTTCTCACCCGCATTGGCCCGCACAAAACCAAGTTTGTTACTGTGCTTTTACCAAGGCTTTGGAGAAAGGATCAATTTCCGCAAATCTTGCCCGGTATTCTTCCGCATGTTGGACATCGCCTCGCGCCTGGGACAAGCGCCACAATCGCAACAACGCTTCGGGATGGTCGGGGCGCACTTTCAACACCGATTGCAGCACTTGCCATTCATCGTATTGTTGACTGGCAATACCGTCCAGGCTGGCCAGCGCACCGTCTGCCACGGCAAACCCTATCCAGCGATCTTTGGGATTAGTTTGATAGGCTGTTTGCAGCATTTTTTCCGCTTTGGCGTTTTGTCCAGTTAAGAAAGCCAACCAGCTTTTATGCGCTAGTTCGGTGGCCTTATAAGCGTTTTCAAAGCGCTTGGTTTGCTGCGGTAAGATCTGCAATTGCTGCAATGCCTCCTCCACAGGAGGACGTCGTTGTAACAAATAATTCAATATGACCGCCAAATCCAGTTGTCCGGAATAACGCGCCCGGGGCAGCTCATACTCGATACGTGGCGCCCATTCATCTTGTACTTGCCCTGCTCCCATAGGCAAAGTGCCCCAATAACGACCCAGCCAGGTCCAAACACCTTCGCCGCCGGTGGCTTTTTGGAGTTGCACATCATCGAGAAGACTGGACTTGGTTAACACCGACTTCGCAAGAGACTCAGTAGTGCCTGCTTTCGTTCCGACTAATGCAACCCTGAAAGCATCCACAAATACCACCGCCTGTGGAAATACTTGTTGAAAACTCCGCACCACCGTTTCGAAAGCCTCCACGGTAAATTGGTTTACTGCCAGCCATTGCACAAACACGCCGCTTTCGGTCAACCGTCCTCTGGCTCGGGCGAATTGCTGAACCGATAATAATGCGCTGCGCCCCACTAAATCCGGGTGAAACAAGTCACCGATAATGACATCGTATTGTTGTTGACTGGCCATTAAAAAGTGCCGCGCGTCATCGCGCACCACCTCCATTTGTGCCATAACATTTCCGTTCACCGGCATAAACCAATTCCGGGCGGCTTGGATTGCACCCTGGGAAAGTTCCACAGCGGTACGTTGTAGTCCCGGATAGGCCAACGTGCCTGCGGCGGAGATGCCTGTACCCAATCCCAACAACAACACAGACTTCGGTTCGGAATGCAACAGTAAAGGGAGCCGGGCCTGGTTTTTCTGCACTTCCACGGAGGCTGGATCGGAGGACGCATCCATGCGTTGCAAGTCGGCCAACAAAATACGCTGGCCGTGGGGTTGTTCGATTACATGGGTGATGCTGACAGCGTCTTCGTGCTTATACAGCTCTTTGCTGTTGCCATATAAATTAGGCAGCAATTGCGCCACCGAGGGCATGCTGCTGACGGGATAAGCCAGCGCAGCCAATAGCGGTAGCGATATCCATGCATAAGGTATGCGGCCCCACGTCAGTCCTAAAACCAACAATGATAAGGCGGCAATCACAATAGTGGCTGCGCTTCCCACTAATGGCGTTAGCACAAAGCCCGCCAACAAAGCCCCCCCGGCTGCGCCCACGGAATTGGCCCCATACAACCAAGCCCCACTGATGTGGCTGTCACCAAACAGCTTGTTGAGCAACGGTAACCACGCGCCTAACAACAAAGTCACCGGTAACGTCAATACCGTCAAAACAGTAACTTGTTGCATGGCAACCGTCAGCAATGAGTCCGCCGCCTCGAAATTAAACCAAGTCAATAACGCAGGCATCATCCACAACCCGACGATAATATATGCGCATACTATAACCGGCAAAACTTCATACCACCGATTGCCGCGCATAAATCGCGACAACAGACTCCCCAGCCCCACGCCAACCAAATACATTGCCAGTACCAGCGCGAGCACGTATTCTGTGCGCAACATAATCATGCCGAATAAGCGTGTCCACGCCACTTCCAGCATTAATGCGGCCGCGCCAATACCGCTGTAAGCTATTAACGTAGCAATATTCGGCATTGAATCCACAGCCGGCAGGGACTGCATAACCAATTTGTTATCCTCAAAGTGGATACTCAAATAAATGGCCAGCGCGGCAACCAATATGCCGATGATCGCCACCGATTGCATAGCCGACAACCAGCCCAGATTCGGCAACAACAGCAACGGGATTAGTGCCCCGGTTGCGGCGCCCAAAGTATTCACGCCATAGGCTCTTGCAAGGGTGTGCTGTGAATCTCCCAGGGCTTTCAACATCATGGGAAATCCCGCCCCCATGCAAAACGCCGGCACGAATAACAAGACGCTGACTAACGCGAATTGCATCAGATACCACACTACCAAGCTGCTTTGCGCGGCCACGGCAGCCAGTAAATTTTCCGATGAAAGCAACAACCATGGTGTGACCAAGGCCAACAATGCAATACCAAACTCAAAAGTCGCGAACCATTTCAACGGCGCAAGAACTCGCCGCGACCAGTTGAGCCCTACAACACTGCCGATCCCCAAGCCCGCCATGAAAGTGCTCACCGTGATAACCACGCCGAATATACTGACGCCAAACTGCAACGCCAACATCCGCGCCCACAGCACTTCGTAGGCCAATGCGGTCAATCCTGAAACGCTATAAATTGCGAGAAGAATGTTTGTGTATGATTTATTGGGCAGTAGATTGGAGGACATTTTTACCAGACTAGCCAACTTTACTCTTGGGAAAGGCGGGAAAAAGTAACTAATTATCGCCGCTCTCGCGACGGCGTACCATACGCTAGAACGGATAGAACCATACGATACCGACAATGGCATGGGCGATAGCCAGTGTCATGCTCAGTCCCGCGCACACCATATGCGCCACGAACACCTGTTTACCGTACACTCCCATAGCGATGCCCAAACCACCGGTCACCAGCAACAAAACCAAAAGCGGCACGCCCATCACAAACATTATCAATTGTTTGGTTTGTTGCTCTATAGAGACCGCGTCCGGCTTCTCTTGTGCGGTAAACGCCTGTATGACCTGACTATTGTCTTGCTGATTATTACCTTGTTGACTATCTTGCTGAGAAAGAGCCGCTGCGCTAACTGGCAGGATTAAAGTTAACAGGTAAATGGACAATAACAGCAATACCGCTCGGCGAATCGTAAATAATGCTTTCATATTATCGCTTTTGTCGTGCCAGAAGCATTATTCAGATGTTTTTTCCACCGGTGTTCGCGGTTGCTCTGAGCCACCGGCTGTATCCTCTTTATTTTTTTTAAATGCAAAATACCAATATAACATCGCCATAAGGACAAATGGCGTCAAAATAAATATTAGTAAAAATAGGAATATGGCCCATGGGGTGTCTATGGTAACGTGTAAAAATCGATAGCTGTCTGTGGCCGCCTGAGCGTTTACCACCGAGATCATGCCGCTCATCAATACGAAAATTTTAAGAAATAATGTTTTCATGTCAACACCTTAACGGTTTTGTTCTGCATCTTTCACGCACCGGAATCCGAAAAAATCCGAGGCATAATGGGGTAAAGAATAGTTGCGATGATAGGCGGATGTGGCAAAAGGATCGCTCTTCCATGATCCTCCCCGTCTGACTTTATATGCAATTCCCTCAATGGGCACTAGATCCGCCACTTTCATAGCGCGGTCTGCCGGGGTTTGCGCCTTGACTTGCTTGGCTTGAAACAAGCTCTCAGGTGCTTTGGAGCCTGTATAAGGATTAAAATCACTGGCCGTCCATTCACTGACATTGCCGGACAAATCAAACACACCATAGGGACTGATGCCACCGGCATACTTGGTCACTTCCGTGGTCGAACCCACATTATAATAAGTATTCACCCTGGAAGGATCCATTTTATTGCCCCAAGGCCAGCGGTTACCTTCGGGCCCGCGCGCGGCTTTTTCCCATTCAGCCTCCGTGGGTAAACGCTTGTTGTTGGCTTCACAATAGGCCTTTGCGTCAAACCAACTCACCATGGTCACAGGGTGCAATAGTTTATCGTCAGGAATTTTTCCATTCTTCCAGTCCAATGGTGGACGATGTTGCGTCTGTTCCACAAAGCGGGCGTATTGTGCATTGGTCACCGGATATTTATCGATATAAAAAGCCGCTAATGCGACTTTGTGCTCAGGTTGATCCTGGGCATCAGCGCGGACGTAGTTGGTGCCCATGACAAATTCACCACCGGGAATCTCCACCATGGCATCGATTTCCTGCCATTGTTGGGAGTCCAGCATGGCGTGTATTTCTTGCACACTATAGGTTTCTTCGGCTTTTTGCTGCATTTCATGCAAGCGGTGTAATTGAATATCCTCGCCGGCCGCGCGCACATGTTTGTTCATGTCTTTTAAATCATAACTGGCTTTGGAACGCATCTCCTCCATTCGATTGCCACCCAGCTTCACCACATGAACAACACCGAAAATCATAGCCAGCGCGAGGCAAGTAATAACAGTGGCACCGAAATAGCGTTTGCGCTTTTGCAACTCTTTAGGATCCAACGGGACCTGGTGCCGGGCATTTGTGGTCATGGGCGGTTACACCTTATCGGTATTTTTAGCAGCAGAATTTTGCCGCTTAGATTTATTACTAGTACTCTCGAGCGCAGTAGGCTCGGCTTGTTTCGCGGAGCGACCATAGATGCGTTTTATCAATATCTCTCCCAGCACTCCTCCTATGGCGGCACATTCTATGGCGATAATCACAAAAAATCCCCACCATGCCATTGGCATCAAGGATGCGCCTTCGGGCACGCCGATAATATATTGCGTCTCGTAGTAAGCGATCAGCCGGACAATCAACGGCGGGAAATAACACCACCATTTGCCGCCCAAACCGTAAATAAACGACACCGACATGCCGACAAACACGGGCAAAATAAACAACTGCAGAAACCATAAGAAATTAAAAGTCTGCAGTCCCCAAAATAATTCAATCCGTACGCCCAGCAGCTTATCACCAACATAATTAACCAAGCAGCCAACCATGATGGACAATGCCGCCGTCCATAGTCGCCCTGCTGTCATGGTTCGTAGGTTTTACCGGTAAGCTTTTCGTATTCCATTTTTTTGGTTTCTTGCAGATACCAATCTTCTACTTTGAGACTGGCCAGATAAGAGGCCAGCAAGCGCCGTTCTTGTTCGGCAAGCACGGCATAGGAAGGCATTTGAAATTCCGCTTTTAAACGCGACGGTAATATTGACTGGGGATTTTCCGCGGAAAAGTAATCAAACAGCCATTGTTCGGTACGCAGGGCGCCAATTCCGTCCAGCGGCGGCGCCGGCACGTTTTGCACAAGGCTGGTAATCCCGCCGAAGGCACCATTGTATTTGTGGCAATCGCGACAATTCAATTCCCGCATCAATGTACCGGCTTGTTTTTCCAACTCGGGTGAAGCACTGGAATAATAAGGTATTCCTTTGTCCGGTTCCGCGTTTTCAGGCACTGACAACGATTTGTAAGCGACACCACCTATGACCGCCACTACCATTACGATTAGGATACCTTTTTCCCCTTTTTTCATGACGCTTAAGAGGCTTTTCGGTTTTGCGCTTTGGCTCGCTCTCTGGCCAATACTTCCTTGCGCAGTTCTTCCTGTTCTTTATTTACTTGCATGGCTTTGTCGAATTCTTCCTTGGACATTTTTTCCTTATCCGATTCGTCGAAAACAACATATTTAATGTCTTCATCGAATTGATCGTTCTTCGCGGCCCAGCGAATCGCTACAATACAGGCAACAATAATCGCCGCACCGGCCACTAACCACAAATAAATGGTCCAGCCGTCTTCGAGTTGATTGAAAAATTCCATACTGTTCTCCTAAAACGTTCTTCTAAAACTTAGTTCTCAACACTTACTTATTAAAAACTCACTTTATCAAAATAAGTACCCGTGCATCATTTGTGCGGCGCCAAATACAACAGCCACCACCACACCAAACATAATCCAAATAAATAACAACTTTTCCCCTGTTTTTAACTTTGAGCTTTTACCCTTATCCTTAAAGGTAATGAGAAAGGAAATAATCACAAAGACAATGATGGCAACAATGAGAAAGTAAAATACGCCGATACTAAACTGTTCCGTGTCCATGCTTTCGATGCTTCTATTAAGCCCGTAAGTCTTGCTGGCACTGTCTTCCACCAATAATTTAAAGACCAGTTGATCGGCAAAATCACCGATTAAATGTGAAAAAAGTTTCATATGGCGTTTACTAGAGACCTAGACCTCATCCGGGGAGTGAAGTTCTGGCAGTAGGGATTTACTCTTAAACTATTTGTTTGCATCGTAGTCGCTTTTACGTCAATTCGCGCATTTTCAGACCAAATTCGCGCAAGGTCAGTATTTTACCAATTTATGGATCAGATGGACACAAAAAAGCCATGCCACTCGACGAGTGGCATGGCCTTAATGTTGGTAAAACCTATTTGGAATATGTGTCGATTTGCTCTTTGTCTTTGTCAAACTTATCAACAAAAAAACTGTAGATAAAAGGTGCTGTATACACCGTAAAAATCCAAATAAGCATGGCAAATGGGCCGTTATCTAAATCTAACATAGTACTCTCCTTCTCCCGCTTTTAGTGGTGTTTTGAATGATCTGGAACGAAGTTGTAATTCGGCAGGCGTTTTACAACGATCACAAGACTAACGCAGAACACCACAATAAAGAAAATATCGATGGTATAACCTAAATCCCACCAGGGCTGCAAGCGTATGGTAGACCCATCCGGGCGTTTGTTACCTTCGAAATTCGCCAGAATGATTCTATTGCCCAATATATTATACTCAGCCAATGGGGCGCCCTTGCGCTTCAATTCCTCGATCTGGGGTTTCATCAACAGCAAATCGTCCCACTCCACCGGATGACGCTCTTGCAACGGCGCCCACTTTGAACCTGCAGCTTTCACCGTATTAACGATGTACTCCATTCTCTTCTCATCGGTCGGCGCACTTTTCACCGCGGGATCGTCCATCAACGCAATATATTCTTCGTAAATTGCCGCGTTCGGACGCTGCCCCCATAAGGGAAACGTAATTAAAAACGCTGTGATAATAGTCAAAACCAACAGACCTACCACTGGCTGTGGCAACCGGTTGTTGTTCTCTTTGATGCCACCTAAACTTTCACCTTCCCACAGATTTTTAGCATCTTCGTTTTGTTCGTCTGTGGTCATAGTGAATAACGGATTGTCAAATCTCCATCCCATGTTACTACCCCCCTATTTCAAATTAAGAACGAAATCGATCAGCGCGTGCGCTTCACTGTCTTTCGCTGGCACTGGCACTTCTGGCGGATAAACACGTTCATTAGCGACGTATTTATTGTATTCCGCGCGCCATCCATCAAAATCGATTGGATTACCCGCCGCATCAGCGTCGCCCCACAAGTAATCATAACGAGGCATGATGGAATGAGGTTGGACCAAACGTGGATTGAAGAAATGCATAATCATCCATTCTTTCGATGAGTTACGCGAGCCAACGTGCGTTAAATCCGGCGCTTTGCGGTCGGAACCGAAAGCGGTCGGGCTTTCACCGTTAAAGTCACCCAACATGGGCGGGGCACCGAAGTATTGCCAGTCCTGGGTTTGTTCCGGCAATAAAGTGTGGCACCACCAGCAACCTTCGCGAACGAACATGATTTTGCCTTTACCGATGTAGTGGGTGGTCTCTTCAGTGGCCACTTTCATGGCCGTTTCCGGAGTCCAACCGCGAGTGGCTGTAGCATTTTCAATGTAAGCTACGGTTTCACCGCCAACATCCTCGGCGCGCACCACGAATACTGCGCCTTGAGATTCATCAGCAGCTAAGATTTTGCCTTTATCAACACTCAACTCCTCGGGTTTCGCTCCTAAAATCAACGGATGACGAATACCGTTTGGAAAAGGCACCCCTGCGCTATAAACATAAGCGCGGGTCGGTTCAATGGGTGCACCGGTTTTTGGATCTTCCGTAATATCTACGGTCGCGGGCTTGGCATCCCCTTGTAAAAGCGGATCTTCATAACTGAATCCGCCCACACGGCCGAAAGACAATTGTCTTTCCAAGCCAACTTCCGTCACCGAAACATTACGGATGTCAGACGCTGGCATATACAGCGTGATGAACATCGAAGTCCCGAAAGCGAGCCCGAACATCCGGACCCCAATGGTATATTCTCTAAACGCCATGGATAATTCCTCCCCTTATATTATTTCTTCTAATGTACTATTAGCGCTCGTATGCCAACTCGTGCGGTAAACGACCTGCTGGAATCAATGTTCCGGCACGCAATGTCATCCACATGTTGTACAACCAAACGCAGTTACCGAGGAATACCATGGTGCCGCCAACCCAACGCGCAATCATGTAAGGATGTTCGGCTATGACAACATCGATGTAAGGTACTTCGTAGATCTTACCAGCGCCTTGTATCAGCCCTGCAATAGTCATGGATACCCAGTACGTGGTAAAACCAACCAGCAACATCCAGAAATGGAAGTTCGCCAACGCCAAAGAGTACAGCTTTCTGCGCAGCAAGGTTTGCAGACCGTAGTATACGGCCGCCGCCTCCAGGAAGGTGGAGAAACCTAACAGCGCCAGGTGAGCGTGCGCCACAATCCAGCCGGTACCGTGAATGTACCAATTAATGGCACGGGTTTGCTGGAAACCACCTTGCATATTGAGTGGAATGGCCATTAAGACACCGGTGATGGTGAATTTAATCTCCACGTTCTCAACGAACATTTTCCATTTGCCAGACATAGTCAACAGCAGGTTGGATACGAAAGCGATGGCCGGCACCAGAATCAAGACCCCTTCTACAGAGGCGAAGGATTTCAACCACTCCGGCAACGGTGCGGACATTAAGTGGTGAGCCGCTGGTGTGGAGTAGAAAACCACTACTGACCAGAAGTGCAAGTGACCGATACGGTGCGAATACAAAGGATTACCGGTTACTTTGGGTACGATGTAATAGGAAATCGCCGCCGCTACGGGGGTGATCCACAAACCTAACACATTGTGCGCAAACCACCAGGTTAAATAGGCTTCGGTTAAGCCGGTCAATTGAAAGAATTCCGGTGAGTTACCGACGGTAAATACGATAATAACCATGAAAGTTGCAGCACCAAAGAACCAGTTAGTGGTGTAAATCCCTTGGGTGCGTCGGGTTTTGATGGTCATCCATACGTTAATGGCCAGCGGCAACAAGATACCGAAAATAATGGCTAAATCGATGGGCCAAATCATATCGGAATATTCACGCCCGGAAGTAATACCGAACCACAATAAGGTCAAGCCCAGGGCCAAACCCACATTCCAGATAACACAGTTCCAAACACCCAGCTTCTCGGACCACAATTTAGTGTTGCCCAACGCCGGGGTGATGTACATCATCGCCATTGCAAACGCCATGGAGATCCAGCCCAAAATTACGGCTAATACGTGTACTTGGCGCATGTGACCGAATGACAGCATTTCAATACCGGTGACAAAATCGGGAAATGCCAACTTGGCCGCATTGAAGGAACCCAACCCGGTACCCACAATAAACCATAAAATAGATGAAAAACCGAAGAATACCGCAGCGGAACCCGCTGGGATGTCTTCTTCTTTCGCGAATAAATATTTAAACATCGTACTCCTCCCAATAGATTAACTGTGTCATCCGATCATTGCTGGTTTTTTAAACTGTCACGTGGCATTAACAAATACCAAGCAAACCACATGCTGGAGAAGGCCAGCGCTATTCCACAAATGGAAGCAAACATTGTCATGATTCAACCCCTCTTACTTTAGTTTCTTTTAACTGAATGATAAAAGCCATTGCCCGTTGCTATCAACCGAATTAGCTCGCTTTCGCCTCCAACTCATTGTGCCGATTTACGGCAATGTGGAGAATCACATAGAAAACCACACCAAAAACGATCATGGCCCAGTCAATAAAACCTGTGAATGTCGAGGGATTATACGCATCCGCCATCCAGCCGCCCCAGTCTTCAAATTTACCTCGACCCAAAAAGCACATTAAGGCGGCGCCGAACACACTGCCATTCCCCATACCGGTCAACATGCCGGATATAAAACACAAAATAAACGGATTTTTCATCCCGTAACCTCCTCCACTAAAAATACAATTTTTGATTTTTTAATCGGCTTCGACATATTCATAAACTAAGTGGTGTAGCTTTAAAAAACGATACAGTAAAGCTACTTTTGATCTACCCGTGTGTTTATTGTTATTTGATATATTACTTGTTTTTAATATTCTTATCTGCGCATTTCCGGCGACTATATATCCCCTAGCGCGCGCTCCGGAATCGTGTCATATGTGTTACACGAGGTCAAGTTTTTTTCTATGCTGTTTTTTTATAACTTATTGTTCCGATTTATCTTACTGGAACACTAAGGATTAATTCTCTCCTCCTATCCAAGCCATTCAATGCTACAATGACCCCTCGCCACTGCGTTGCGTAAAATTCCATAAACCCCTAGTTATACTGTTGTTTGTTACGGAAAATTTTTATTATCCCTAAGGCTATTGACCGGTGTCTTTAAAAGAAATCGCCATCCTGATTATTGTCAGCGTAAGTTCGCTGGTAATCCTTGGCTACTCCATTCATATGTTTGTCGGCGGACTCGTCAACGAATCGACCGAACGCTGGGCCATTGGCATCGCCTGCACCATAGGCCTCATTATCATCGGTTTTTTAATCGCTGATATTTTGCGCCAACGCCGGCAACGCTAACCCGATATGTAAAATAACCATTACCCGAAGACTTTCAATACTCCGCCGATTTTATTGTATTGGTTTTGATCGGCGAATTGCCCTTTGTGAAATACAAACTGCCGCTTCGCCCCAGAGGTATCCATGCCGGTCAAACCAAAGGATTTGCCCGCATAATCGCTGAAATATCGTAGGTTTTTCACCAATTCCACTTTTTGCCCGTTGTGCAATTCCAATAAAATGCGCTGTTTGGATACATCCAATGCCACAGGCGCATTGGGCAATAACACCAACCGGCCCAGAACCCGGTGTACGGCTTGATAGAAGAAAAAACAGGCCAGGAAAAACAACAAGTAAGCTAACGCCTGATTGGGTTTGTGCCAAAAAATGATGGCCCCAACGGCCAACCCGCTGACCGTAGGCACATACATCAACAAGTCCCACAATACCCCTTGTTTGTCCGGCGATAATTCATAGCGCTCCGACTTAGCCATGTCAGCCCGCCTCCACTGTACGCGGCGTTGCCTTTTCGCTCAATAAGCCATTGATAATCATATCCAGCTCACCATACAACATGCGACCCGCTTGTTTGAATCGCACGGTCTGCCGACCGTCTATCACATACGTCCACGGATCACCGATCACGCCAAACGCCTTAAAAGCCTGTGGATTCTCATACTGATCCATATGCAAAAAAATCACATCGTCTTCATATTTGGCCAGCAAGGCTTTGAGCATTTGCAATTGTTTGTCACACACCGTGCAATGCCCCGGTGTGGCAAACTCCAGCACGATGGTTTTTTCCGCCTTCAGAGCTTCATCCAGGGAGACTTGGTACATGCGCTTGTCCGGGTAGCGGTAGGTGGTAATACGGCTGAAATCCCCTCCCACATCCGCCAAAGTTTTGGTTTTTAAGCTCGGCGCTTTCATGCCCACTTTTAAAGCGCTGTCATCAATGGAGCAGCCGCTCATCAAGGCGAACAAGCCCATCACAACGATCACTGAAAAACGAACGGCATCACACATCAGTTTTTCTCCCATCCTGCGCAAGTGCGAAATAAATTATACGCCCAGATAAAATTAGCCAGTAACACTAGGGTGCCGAATATGCCCATCGTCGCCAATATTGGCTTTACGATTTTTTCAACTTCGGCCGGGGTGGAATCAATGCTCGCTGAACCGCCCAGATAGCCGGCAGCGGAAAAAAACACCACCATGCCAATCAAACCGAAATTGTGAACCCAAAAATGCCATTTCACGAGTTTAAGGCTGTAGATGGGACGTTTCACCAGACGGGGTACCACGTAATACAATGCCGCAAATATGGCCATTTCCACCCAACCCAACAAGTTGATATGAGTGTGGGCGCGCACAATCAAATTACCGTGCATCCTGTGATCCACAAAATAACGAAAATCGGCAATGCCCCCCATGAGGGCGCCCCAGGTAAAGCCGATAATACTGTAAATGATACAAGCGTAAATAAACCAAAGGGTATATTTGGTATAAACCTTATCTTCCCAAGGTGCGTCGGTGACCACTGCCTTACTGCTCCTCTGTGGGTGGTTGAAGGGGTTTTTCTCTCACATCTTCATATTTTTCTTGCCATTCTTTGGGCGCCCAGGCTTTTACCATGCTGTCTATGAACTCGGAGCGACCTTCCGGCGGTACGGGGGCCGAAGATGAACCTTGCTCTGCCTTAAGCTGTGATATGAAACGAGCCACCGCTTGCAAATCCTCATCCGGCAACTTGGCTACATAAGCGGCTTCCTTGGGTGATTTGCCATGATCCAGGGTTTTAGCGTCATAGGTGTTTTCCGGGTCTTTCAAAAAAGAGTATATCCACTCATAGGAACGAGCCGAACCGACACCATCCAATGACAACCCCATATTGGTACCATTGCGCAAGGCACGGTGACACGAGGTGCAACGGGATTCTCGGAAGATTTTCGAGCCTCTGGCACCTTCGTCGGTAAAATCGAAGCTGGTTTTGGACTCAAATAACGGTTTGTCGGAATTAAGGCGAACAGTTTCAAGAAGTACATAACTAATGGCGGCCAACAGGATAAACACGACCACGATACTGACCAAGACCTTTTCACCGGTTTTCAATGGTTGCTTTTGTCTAGACATAAAATAATAGCTATACCTATGTACGATAGTTTTATCGTAAATTCAAAAAAACCACACTTCATTTGGAGATGTTGTTATTCGTGCGGGACGCTACAAAGCTCGTAAGACAAGCACACTTGTTGCGGAGCGCTGTATGATAACACGTTTATATTTGACGCGGTCAAATTCTCAGCAATATCCGGATCTAAAAACAATACTAAAAAAAAGGGCGGAAATCCGCCCTTTTTGCTCTTCTTTATAAGGCTTGCCTGTGGCAACGGCTTATTTTTGATCCGGAATTCTATTGTTGCCTTGAGTGGTCAACGCCGCGTTGGTCAGGAAAGTGGCTACGTTGTGGATATCATCGTCGGACATATTTTTCGCAACGGCACGCATTTGTGCCATTGGGTCGTTAGCCCGTGAACCGTCGCGCCATTTTTTCAATTGGTTTACCAGATAAACGTATTTTTGACCGGCCAGTCTGGGATAAACAGGGAACGAGCCGCGGCCGTTATATCCATGACAAGAATGGCAGGCAGGAATGCCTCGGTCGGGTGAACCGTACTGGGCTATCGCTTTACCCAAATGGCGTTGGCCAACGGGCACGGTGCCCAAGTCTTTCACTTGCGCCAAATCCGAGCCTTTATCCGGGCCGCCCAAGCTTGCCACGTATGCGGCAACATCCCTTTTGTCCTGCGCATCCAATCCTTTGGCATTGGTATTCATGATGAACATCGTTTCGTCTTTGCGTTTATCGTCATTAAAATCTTGAAGTTGTTTCACAAGAAAGTTAAAGCCTTGTCCGGCGAGGCGCGGTGTGCCCATAGCATCATCGCCCAAACCTTCCATCCCGTGACAAGAGGTGCATGCAGGCACATCACCTTTACCTTCGTTAAAAATTTTCTTACCGTTTTCCAGATTACCCAGATCTGCGTAAGAAACACTTTCGCTCGCGAACACCGCAGCCGATGACACCATTGTCAACAGTGCTATTGCGATACCAAATTTATTAGTGCGTAGCATGGAATACACCCTCCCGTTTTTTAAACTCTTGTTAGGCATTCTGGTCTTTTATTGTTTCTATACCCAGCAATACCTCTTCCCCGACTAGACATAGTCGCATCCACAAATATCTGATCTAGTTCACATCAGTGGATTGTATGCTTGCTTGAACGGCAAATTCAAAGCGTTGATTTGGCCTTTATATTAAGAATTTTTTTTCAGCATGAACGCAGCGACGCCGAAAACGACAACAGCTGCAATAGCATACACTATAAACACTTCACCTGTACTTAACACGATTGCTCTCCTCCAATTGACACATCATATTTTTTTTATGTGCATGTATATATCACTCACCTGCTTGTGGCAAGTTCGCGGGGCCAAAATATATCACTCATTAAACAAAAGGCCAAGCCAAAACACAAAAATTTATCAACAATTCCAGCCTAATTTAGTAGATGCTTATACAAAACTGCCAGTGCCGGAATAATAAGGTAAATCACTTGGTTATTCTAAGCTATTTGACCTGTTTTGCCGGAAAAGCTCATACTAACGCCATAATAAAGAAAAAATTGAAAAAACATACGCGCGTGTCTTGATTATATTGACACAATTGCGTAATTGTCCTTACGCACATTACTTACAACTTTTCTAAGGAATAAAAATGGTTCCAAGAGGTTATCGAACGCTGGTTTTGTGGATTGCCTGGAGCGTGGCCATGATTGTCATTTACGCTGGCATGTACCATGACACCGACGTATGGGGATTCGTGCAAGACGATCCTACGCGGATTACCTGGGCCATCCTGGGATTGTTCTTGGTCGGCGTTGCCACCAGCTTTTTACTCACTGTCTTAGTCACGCTTGAGTCTTTAAGTGTCGATAAGTTGGAAAACATTGCCAAACGCAGTGGTTGGCTGGGAATCGACTACAGCAAAAAAAGCATGTGTGTCGCCAACTATTTTCAATCACTGAAAACGGTTGTTGATAACAACGGCGAAATTAACGTGGAAGCTTTGGTGGACGTCGAATTTTCAGTGTATGGGCGCACGGCACATGCGCTGG
>JASFLF010000012.1:0-15608 GCA_050118235.1 Gammaproteobacteria bacterium
TGGATGAACTCATCCGCACTTTGGCAAAAGAAGCCCAGGACCCGGAACAACCGTTTATCGCCGCAAGCCAATGGCCTGCGCGCACAATGTTAGTTTGCCGCCGCGACGTGCTACACTTACCACCACCACAACCAAACGGAGAACAATTACTAAAAAGCATAAAAGGTGTAACGCATATTGTGTACGACCACCGCAGCCCGGATAATGACTTGTTGAATAAAAACCTGGCGGAAATCAGCGGTTCCACACAAACACTGGCAATACAGCAAGCCGGTGTCATCATTAAAATAAAAACAGAAGCGCAAGCCAAGCGAGGCGAGCAACATCCATCGAAAAACGCTCCAGCGGCTGACATGACTGAGGAAAAATCCATTGGTAAGGATACAGACAAAACGTCCACTGACAAGCCAACACCGATGAGCGAATAAAACCGCCAACAAAGTAGATAAAAGGTCAGATAAAATGTCAGATAGCCACACTTCAGAAAACAATTCTTATGACGTGAAAGTCAATGTTAAAACCATGTATATCCCCGACCAATCAGACCCTGACACGGACCGCTATGTATTCGCCTACACCATTACCATACACAACGAAGGCACTGTGGCGGCCAAACTATTAACCCGCCATTGGATAATCAATGATGCTAACGGCAATGTGCAAGAAGTTCATGGTGAAGGAGTCGTTGGCGAACAACCCTATTTGAAACCGGGGGAGTCTTTTCAATACACCAGCGGTACGGTGATCGAAACTCCGGTTGGCAGCATGGAGGGCAGTTATCAAATGTTGGCGGAAGACGGCACACCTTTCGACGCGAAAATTCCCGCGTTTACCTTGTCACTGCCCAACAAACTCCATTAGTTTTTTATACGGTGGCAACTGCATTCCGTGGCCGCTCTTATGGGGGCATACTACAAAATCTGCCTGTCTCTGCTAAACTTCTTGATTTTGGCCACTTTGTCATAGCGGCGCGCATTCTATAGCAATTTCGATAGAACTTTAGGTTAAACTATAGGTTGAACTATAGAAAATTTTCATCGGTTGCAGTAGTTATCTTTAGGTCCATGCAAAAGTATTTCGAAAGGAATAAATTTATAAAGCTTTGCTTATGTCTGATCTTCATGGGCTTCTATAGTGATTTACTTTCCGCTAAAGAAATCAAGATTGGATTACGCGCCCATCTTGGCGCCGAATTAGGATTGGAAAAATGGCAACCAACGGCGGATTATCTCAGCGAAAAAATTCCGCAGCACACTTTTGTGATGGTGCCTTTTGAAATCAATAGCGTTTTGAATCAAGCCGTTTCCCGCGCGGAATTTGATTTTGTATTAACCAATCCGGCCTCTTATGTGGAGCAAAAAATCCGCTATGGTGTGTCAGCCATTGCAACGCTTGTCAACAAACAAAACACCGGGGGATATGCCCGCTTCGGCTCGGTGATTTTCACCCGCATGGATCGCAATGACATCAATTCCTTTAAGGATTTAAGTGGCAAATCTTTTATGGGAGTGGATGAACAGGGTTTCGGCGGTTGGCGCGTCGCTTGGCTGGAACTGTTGCACAACCACATAGACCCCTATCAGGATTTTCAGCTATTGAGTTTCGGCGGCGGCATACAACAAAACGTTGTCCATGCCGTGAGGGAGGGAAAAGTCGATGCGGGCTCTGTGCGAACGGATATGCTTGAACGAATGGCGCAAAAAGGAGAAATTCAACTTAGCGATTTTAAAATCCTTGAACCTAAAAAGATCAATGGTTTTGGCTTCTATAACAGCACCGAACTGTATCCGGAATGGCCGCTAGCAAAACTCAGCCATACACCCGATGACCTTGCCAAGGAAGTGGCATCGGTATTATACGGTATCCAACCTGACAGCCACGCAGCCACATCAGGTGAGTACATAGGATGGACCTTACCCCTGGATTACCAACCAGTGGACGCACTATTGCAAGAATTGCGTGTTGGCCCCTATGCAACGTCCGGGCACATTACCTGGGGGCAGTTTGTAACCAATTATTGGCAACCGGCTCTTTTGATATTAAGTATACTCATTACGGCGCTGGCAATCGCTTACCTCGCCAGTCTGTCTAATCAACGCTTAAAAACCATTAAAACCAAGCTAGAGTCGGAAATACGCAACCGTAAAAAAGTCCAGACGGATTTGGAAAACCACCGCGCACTACTGGAACATACTGTCGGCGAGCGTACCGCCGCACTGTCCGCAAGCAACAAAGAGTTGGAATCCTATAGTTATTCCATCGCACATGATTTGCGCGCACCATTGCGCTCCATTATCGGTTTCAGTCAAATATTGGAGCAAGAGGCGGTATCACGACTGACTACGGAAGAATTGGATATACTAAAACGAATAGTCACGGCCGGTAAACACATGGCTAATCTCATCGATGACATACTGGAACTATCGCGAATCACACGCAACCCGTTTAAAAAAACCACCGCCGATCTAAGCTCACTGGCGCACGCAACGATCGACACCCTTCGGCAACTGCAACCGGAACGAACAGTGGATTGGCAAATACAACACGGTATGACGGTTCAAGGCGATTGCCAGTTATTGAAAGTCGTGCTGCAGAACCTGTTGCAGAATGCCTGGAAATTTACCAAAGACACACAAAACGCCAAGATCGAAGTAGGTATGAAACAATGCCAAAACGACACCGTATTTTATGTTCGAGACAACGGCATCGGACTCGACATGAATTATGCGGACAAAATATTTTTACCTTTTCAACGCTTACACAGAGAAGAATATGAAGGCACCGGCATCGGGCTTTCCACCGTCCAGCGAGCGGTGCAACGCCACGGCGGCAAAATATGGGTGGAATCGGCCCCTGATCATGGCGCCACTTTTTATTTCACATTATCGGCTCACAAAACGCCAACGAATAACCTCGTTAACCGTTTTTCACATTCTCAATGAATCATGACGCCGATGCCAAAATGCACGCGGCCTCCATTATCCCTGTCGTTTTGCGGCCACAAATGCAGTTGTTCGGCTTTTACTACGGGATAAGTATATATGGCATCTCCCACCGAACCTTTCTTGATTTGCTGAACAATACCAAGCACAGTCAGCAACCGCCCGGAAGCGTAGTCCAGGGTTTCAAGATAGCCATCATGAGACACAATGACTCGTCCTAAGGTATCTTTGTCGATGTTTGGTTTTAAATTCCTGTCCAGCGGATAGGTCAGAATTTCCAGTTGAGTGCCTGCTTTAACATTTGAGCTATTAATGATGAGACCGCCCCAAAGCACTTTTGCGGACCGGTACTTATCCGGGGCCGCAACCACATCACGCGGTTGAATGGATTGATCTACATTAGCCAGATTGAAATCCGGCGTACTCGCGCACGCGCTGATGACAGGGATAAGAATCAAACACGTCCCCCAACTCCTAAGCAAAGCCATGCAATTACGCGGGTATTGCATTATAAAAAAAGACTTCAAGTGGAAAATTAATAGTAATACCACCACGGATAGCGTGGATACCCCCAATACCAAGGATCATAAAACCACGGGTCGTAATAATATTGAGGTTCAACCCGCTCATCCCACAAATAAAACGTCCGCGCGTCGACTACCGGATAAGTATACTCAAATTCGCCGATGGGCCGTTTCACGGATCCTGATATCAAGCCCACCACGGTGATCTCGCGATTTTCCGTAAATTCCGTCGGCTCCAGAAAGCCTTCCACGCGGACCAAAAACCGACCGGCGCTGCCGTCGTCCACAATAGGGCGAGCGCTTTTGTCGAGCGCTTTTGCGACAACTTCCAATTGTGTGTACGTTTTAAGATTGCTGATATTGGTAATAACACCACCCCAACGTACGGTAACGCCTTTATATTGATCCGGTGATTGTACAACTTGAGATAATTGGGGTTGGCTCGGCAAATCGACGCGCAGAGGGACTGGAGGCTGGATTGCGCACCCGGTGATAAAAACTATTAATAGACCAGCAACAAAAGTTTGCATTTTCATGTGCAGAAAACCCCATATTCATGAAACCAATGTTCACAGCACCAGTATTCGAGGGACCAATTGGTTGTACAGGCCTTGTTTGTACACGCGATATTGTTCATATCGTTTACAACGTTTACGCACGGAACAAGTTGCATGTAGAACAACGATATTAGACATTTTTTAAAGAATATCGTTGCACCTGTACCCGCATGGTGTCCACTTCATGCCCAAATAAATGACAAAGGACGACAACTCGACCCATCTAACTGTATTTTTATACACATCCAACTATTGTACATACTTGACGCAAATCAACTAGATTGAAATCCCATGGGATTAAAGCACAGCTACACGGTGTTCACGCCAATTTACGACTTGCTCGTCGGCGGCACATTCGACTCGCTAAGAAAAAACAGCATAAGCGAGTTACAGCGTCTTCCCCTGGCGAGCAGTAAAGTAACCAATGTAGTATTTGAGGAGATTTTATCTCACTGCACGGACCTACAAATTTTGGAAGATATACCGATAGCCGCCAATGGCTGGTTCCGGCGGATCGTTCTGCAAAAAACACTTAAGCCGTGCGGTTTGGTAACATTAGTTACGCCCTCTCACCAAGCGTACGTAATGAGCGGCGGACAGCGCACTTGAATCCACGCCCGTCTCTCCGAAACTTAAGGTGTAGGCGTACTGCGAATTTCCAGGTGTTATGTTTTTTGTCCAAAACACATTCTCTCCGGCGTTGGGAAATACCACTCGATTGATTCTCGGCGGACCGCAACGAAGCTCGCTGATGGTCGCCAGTTCGTTGAGATTGGGCAGGCGCCAGTCCTTATGCGCCGTAGAGCCGATTTGGTTAAGCTCGGCAACATAGTTATTGGCTTCCTGCCAACTCATCGCCTGGGCTTGCCCTTTACAGGTTGCACCATCCCATTGCTGCCCAACAGCACAACGCATCCAGGTAAGTCCGGTTTCAATTTCTGTAACGGTACCGTCATTGTTAATATCAAAACGGTCGGTGGACGCCGCGCTTTCGCAATCGCCTGCCCGCGCCGCGTGAGCGCAGAGAACAAATAGCATGGCCGGGATCAAAAACAATCGTTGCATTTTCATGGCTGTTAACGCCTGGCGGTTTGTTTAGAGTTTACCTTATCCTGTTTTACTCACAATATGAAGCGGTCTTTTTGCCGCCTGATATTCGATAGTGCCGCATCCGACTATGGTTCACCTCTCAATTGTGGTTGCGGTTAGCGGGTGACCTCCGGCAAACGCAAGCTGTACCAGGCCGCAATCATTGCCAGCATACCCAAGCCCAATATTACGTAGTGTATGGCAAATACATCGGCCAGTATACCTATAGCGCCACCAATCAGCATGGCGATACCGATGACAGTATTACTGATGGCGACATATGTGGCCCGGGTTTGTGCCGTGGCAAGATCCACCAAATACACTTTACGCCCCAGGCGCACGCCGCTGTGAAACACGGTCAACGCAAGAAACAGCAAAGCATGCGTCAAAGGATACACTCGCCATGGGCTATCCAGGGCAATAAACGCAAATACGGCAATATCCAGCACACCTGCCGCAAACGCGGCAATGACTATTACCAGACGGCTGGATCGGTCCCCCAGTTTTCCCCAAAACGGCGCGCTCAGACTGCTGGCTAAACCGCTGGCGATAATCATCAGACCCAGCCCGGCCAGTTCTCCTTGGGTTTGCTGCTGCGCCAACAATGCGTAGAAAGGCGGCGCTAGGGCGACACTAAGCAGCAACGCCCTGGCAACTACAAATTGGCGAAGTGCCGCATCGGTCTTGAAACTGGCTAGGCTTTGCAGCGCCACAGCAAGCGCGTTGCCTCCGCCTTCGGTAGCGCCGGGCCGCTCGCGGATAGCGGCAAAGAAAAATATCGCTATCACCCAAAGTACGGCGCCAACAGTCAGCAACATCACCAATATACTGACTGTGGCCGAAGCCGCGGCAAACCACTTTAGGTACAGACCCAGCGCCAGCGTCGCTATGCCGGCCAGAGCCGCGCTGTAACCCATCAAGACACCGCGGCGACCTTTGGATACTGTTTTACCTAGCACGTCTTTTGCTGAGACAGAACACAGACCGCGTGCCAAACTGAATACAACTAACAACAACACAATCGCCCAACCTGCACTCACACCGGTGAAAAAGGCCGCGGCCACAGCCATGCCGAACAAAGCGATCGCGGACAAAGCGGCACCCAGCAGCCACACGCCTTTGCGGATGGCAAGGCGGCGAACGGCGGCGGCTACGATGAGTTGCGGTACCAACACTCCCGCTTCCCGTATGGGAACCAGAAAACCCGTAAATACCACCGGCGCGCCAAGCGCTGCCAGCAGCCAAGGTAATATTAATTTTGCGCTCGCTAGCTCATCGGCGATTTTACCCAGGAAATTAGCCGTTAAATAAGTGAAAAAATTCCACGGCTGATCATTACAGGCTTCAACCGGGATGTCTTTGCACACACGAGCGTCTTCATCCCCGGTCACTAAGTCGTATAAGCCGTCCAAAGATGTTCTGTCGCTGGTGTTCATGGAATTGTTGTTAGACTTTATAGTTATTGCTTTTAAACTGCTTATTTAACTCTATTCGGTCCAGCAATCATAATGTATCGAGTAGATCGTGTCGGATAAAAGAAAGTATTTTCCGATAGCAACAGAATCAACGGCAACAAACAATGGGGGATAGCGCTCAGACGCAACAGGGGAAAAACAAAAGGCAATCAATAAAATACCCGCTTTACGGGCGATGCGCCCATAAAGCGGGTGTTTAACCTCTCGCGCTACCGCAAAAGCAAATATTCGCCGTTAGCGAATGGGATACCCAGGACCGGATTCCACCGGAACTGCGCCATGTTGCTCGTCCTTACCGGGAGCGATAGCCACGCCTCGATGGGTGTACGTAGCATAAGCCTCCATGGCAACCATTTCATCACTATCCAAGGGCAGCATCTTGCCTTGCAGAGGCACCAGGATGCACCAGTTGATCATATCGCGTAGCGTCCCCACCTTGCCCAGGTTGGTTTGGAACTTGGGAAAAGTATGGGGATTGGTCGCGGAACCGTCTGGATGACAATTACCACACGCCAAACCGTTGGTGCCCAGTTTGCCGTCATGCCATAAGGCGTCACCTTTGGCCACGGCCGCCATCAACGCCGCATGCTCCTGAGCGACTTGTTCATCACTGCGCGGCGGTTTGGCTTGCACTGTACTGGTTAATATCAGGGTTCCGGCAACCGCACCCGCAACCATACTTGTTAACGTGAAACTCCAGGTATTTTTCATACTCAGTCCTCCCACCATTAGACTTTAAGACCATCTTTAATATTTCCCGGTAGCAAGTCGGAAAAAGCCCGCCACTGCATCATACCGGCGAAATCTTCTTTCAGTGCTACGTTGTGGGTGCCCAGGCCGTCTTCGATATCACCAGGATCGGATCGGCGCTGTTTGATCAGCGGGTATGGTAATTCAACGGGAGGGTATGGCCACGGCCAGGAAGTGGACAACAAACCACACGATTGAATATTACCGATCGCGTTGTAGACCACTTGGTGCACATGACCGTGTATGGCCAGCACTTTGTCGAATTTTCGTAAGATATGGCGTATTTCCGGCGCATCATATGTCTGAAAATTCCAACGGGGATAGTAATCCCACAGCGGTGAGTGCGTCATAATGACTACGGGCGTATCAGGTGAAACTTTTTTCACATCCTTTTCCAACCATTCCAATTGTTTGTCGCCAACACCCCAGGCACCGCATTGATGACATTCCAGTTCTTCCACCAATCCCATGCGTTCTTTTGGCGTGAGGCCTCTGGCTGACCAAAAATCGGGAATCAGTATTGAGTTCATGCCGATGAAGTGCACGCCGTTGTGATCGAATGACCAGTGTTCGTCACCGAACAGACCACGCCAGGCTTCACCCATATCCAGATAATAATCGTGTTCTCCAGGGATGATTCGATATTTCATCTTTAACTTGTCGAGAATTTTCTTGCCTTTGACAAGCTCGTCTTTCTTACCGGATTGCCCCAGATCGCCCCCGTATAACACGAAATCAGGCGCCGGAGAGATACTGTTCACATCGGCAACCGCTTTCTCCAGGATATGATCAAATTTATGATCCTTAATATCGTAAAGATGCGCGTCGGTTAAGACGGCAAAATTGAACGGCTTAATTTTCTTAGTGGCGGCTTCAGCCACACCACCCATGCCTAAAAAACTAGTGGCGCTGGGTGCGAAAATACCGGCAAACATGGTTGCAGCCCCGGTCTTTGTGGCATAACCCAAGAACTGTCTTCGGGATATTTTTTCCATACGTTAAATTCCCCCTTCGTTGTGATAGGTCAACAATAACCTTATAGAACCTCGCTCTGCCTTAGAATTAATCTAAGACTAATTCTAAGTTAAGAACTCCCGACAAAAATTGTCAAGCTAAATGAATTAAGATTTTAAGGTAACTGCTTGTAGGATTTTTACTATATACGTAGGGCATGCTGATAGTGCTAATTCCAAACACAGCACACGATCATCCTTAATCCCGTTAACTATAGAACAATATGAAAAAATGTCTTTGCTGATTGCTTGGTTTTTCCAGCGCATTTTCGGACCTGCTATGGTTCAACCTACCGCATTTGATTTACGTCACGCTTTGGTAATACTTTTAAATACTCAAACTCCTAACCTAGTGTACTGTATCGTATTAAATGGTGAAGCTCACAAATCCGACGAAGCCACTTCCTAAGGAGATGTCATGAATAATTTTCAACCTGGAATTTTGGCGCCAGTTCCCAAGCACGCGCGCTATTTGGTTTTTGCCTTGGAATCGGATGCCGACCCGCGCTCAGCCCTGCAGGCATTAAGCGAGATAACGGACGGCGATAAAACCGTCGTCGGACTGGGCCAATCCACGGTCAAAGCACTGAATAGCCACATTGACGGACTGCGCACATTCCCGGCTCAAGTGGGAACCGGTTTTGACATACCCTCCACACCGGCGGCATTGTGGTGCTGGTTGCGCGGAGAGGACCGGGGTGAGTTATTACACCGCTCGCGTTTGATCGAACAAACCTTGATGCCTGATTTTATGCTGAACGATGTCTTGGACGCCTTTATTTATGGCGCTAGCCGTGACTTAACCGGTTATGAAGACGGCACTGAAAATCCCAAAGGCGAAGATGCAATCGAAGCGGCCGTTGTCAGCGGCCAAGGTCCCGGCATGGACGGTTCCAGTTTTGTTGCGGTGCAACAATGGCTGCATGATTTGGATATTTTTGAGGCCATGAGTTCCGAACAACAAGACAACACCGTAGGCCGGCGAAAAAGCGACAACGAAGAACTGCAAAATGCACCTGAGTCAGCTCACGTAAAACGCACAGCGCAAGAAAGCTTTAGTCCGGAGGCTTTTATTTTACGCCGTTCCATGCCTTGGGTTGAGGATAGTGACGCAGGTTTGAATTTTGTGGCATTCGGCAAATCGTTCGACGCTTTTGAAGCGCAATTAAACCGGATGACTGGCAATGAAGACGGCATTAGCGACGCCATGTTTGTGTTTACACGCCCTGTGACGGGATATTACTTCTGGTGTCCGCCCATGAAAAACGGTGGATTGGATTTCAGTACGTTGGGTTTTTAACCTAGCAGGAATGTTAGCCATGCGAAACAATGTGAAAATTCGGTTACCGCGCTGGGTGATTGCTTGTGTATTGTTATCTACGGGCGCATGCAGCCAGTGGCAAGTCACCGACCCCACTTCGCCGTATTTCATGCCTTTGCCCGGCAGTAAAGTCATCGTGCATCAGCGATTAGAAGTCCCGCCCGGGCGCACCCGCGTGTTTTTCCAACACGGCAAGCTCATTCCACAGAAAAGCATCTACGAGTACGATATCAATTGTGAGTTGGAGATCAGCCAACTCGCCGACACCGTGCGCTACATCGAACCCGGAACTTACACAGTGACTCGAACCCGCCGGCAAGACGAATCCGTCATCCAAAACGAACAACGGGATAATCCGGTGCAGCTGGCCGCCCTTGATACTGCAGCTGCTGGTGGCGTCGGCTTCAGAGCCAGCATGGATGACAGCACAGGCTCATCCATGCAATTTGAAATCATAAGACTGCGTTTACAAGGTGAAGGAAACACCTTATTGCGCGAACTGGCCTGTCGCGGCGCCCTGGCGGACCCGGCGGATATGCAAATGCCTACTATCGCCGAAATGAGGCAAGCCTTGGGCTTGTACGTCAGCATAGAAACACCGCAAGAAGCGAATCGCTAGTCCCGGCGTCAATGCGGATTGTTGCATCCCCTTTAACTGGCTCTTTTAGCACGCACTCCCCTGCGAGTTGAGAATTTCTAAAAATAGATTGATGTACCTATAGAATATTAATTATTAAGAATATCCTAATCTTTTCGATAAAGATGGTGTCAGTGTTGTGAGCTAAATAAAAAATCATCCAGTTCACATCACCGGAATATTTTTCACTTTGGTTAAATTAAAATTGAAAGAGGCACCATCAATGGCTAAATGGCTGAACAATAAAAAATTATTTTCTTTGGTAATAACAATCGCTTTAGGCGGATTCATCGCGGTGCCCAGCGCATTAGCGGATACCATTAAAGTGTCACTGGTAGAACATGGCAGTAATTTGAAACCCAACTTTAGCGCTGATGATTTGGAAATCGGCTCCACCTTAGTCATGAAGGTAACAAAAGTGGCCGGTGATAAATCTCGACTGGGCTCATATAGCCGAAAAGACGGGTCGATGTCTGGGGCTTATGGTGATGGGGAATATGTTGACTGATATATTGGCACCTTACTAAATAGCGCTGAAGTGGACTACTTCAGCGCTTTTTTATGCCGTTCATTCTTTGTTATATTATTGTTTATTGTTTATTAATAGTCTTCACCTAAGGCATATTTAGTGATTTCTCTGACCTTATCAAAGTCTTTATCAGTAACTGCGTAAAAATCAGTAACTTTCGCCGCTTTCAAAACAGAGCGCCCCGCTTCGCTATTTTTAAGAGAAGTCATAATCTTTTGAATTTTATCCGCCAGTTCAACGGATACATGTGAATTTACCGCCCAAGGCAATTGGGTAAAAGGCTCGCTTTCGGCAATGATTTGCATATCTTCGGCTTTAATTTGCTTAGTCGTTGCTTTTAATCGCAGCACGACATTGCCCGAGCCTGCCGCACCGGCGCCTTTATTGTATGTACCTACTACGGCACTGGGGGGGTTCATCGCAAAGTTAACCATGTAGTCCTTACCGGCGACTAATCCTGCTTTTTTTAACATGGCAGTAGGTGCAATATAACTACCCATTGCTTTTGTGCCGCCTCCAAACAGAATCACTTTCCCCCGAAGTTCGGCAATACTGTGAACACCGCTGTCTTTTCTCACCGACAGTGCGCCGGCAATCTGTTTGTTGCCGAATTCCTCGTTGGCAACAATGACGCGATGCCCTAACTCTTTCTTACTTCGAATATAGTGATATTGATTATAATGAACCAAATCAAATTGGTTTTGTTTCACACCTTTCCAAAAATCCTTAAAACTGGCCGGCACAATCAGTTTCACTTCCTCTCCCAACATTTTTGACAAATGCTCTGCCAGGGGTTGGAAGGCTTTTTGGGTCGCTTCCACGGATCGTCGTGGAAACACTCCCATTTTGATTTCCGCCACTGCTTCAACGCAAGTGAAGGCAACGATTAAAAACACTAGAAAACTGAATAAGTTAGGATTTTTCATAACACACCATATGCTGTTGGCCTTTTAGTCTCTTTTATAACGGCAAACATAGGCATACCTTTAGCCTGGGATTTAACAAATTATATACAAGGGGAAATCCCGATTTGTGCCGGTTCTGAATGGCAAACTTCAATTAAAGTTTTTATTATCGAGACTATGCAGGTGTATGCTTCGCATTAGTCTGCAAGGTATGGCGTGAATCGCAAGCCCCAAGAATCCACTGGGTAGATGTTATAAAATACTTTCTGTACTTTATGTATGTAGTAGTCAACACGGTTACTTATCGCATCATTTCTTCCATTTGTTTCCTGCGTTTTTCCTCGGCTTCTTCCAACTGGGGTTGCACTTGTTTGGCTTTTTCCAAGGCGTTTTCATAGCCTTTAAAAACATGGTCCTGACTTTGTTCTTCAGTGCCGCTGGAGCAAGCAAATAGGCCTAAGCTCATTAGCACTACGCTGTAACAGATTATTCTGTTCCTCATTCAGTTTGCACCTTAATTTCGCCACTATCCAAGAAAACGTGCCGGTCACCATTCAGTATGGCCTGCAGTTCGTTACCCACCAGTTCCGCGCGCCAACCCCGCATCACAGCACACGGTTTATTGCCCTGCACTAAACATTCCAGTTCCTTGCGGCTGGCCAGCACCGATGGCGTGACATCCGCCCGGGCCGCACGCATTCTAACGACCGCCATGAGCAAATCCACTTTGGCTTCCTGTTCCGAAGTCAAACGGGTAAATCGAGCCGAGGTAGGCCATTGAGACTGCGGCACAGCTTTGCCCTGTTCCACAACCGCCAACACTGCATCAGCGTTTTTCTGTAAAAAAGTGTCACTGCCGGGAATCTTCGTCAGCGCGGCGGTGGTTTGCGGCAATTGGCGCGCGATTTCCAACATAACGTCATCACGCACGATCCAACGGCGCGGACGGTTTTTTTCCACGGCTTGTTGTTCTCGCCATTGCGCCAACCGTTGCAACACCGCCAATTGCACGCCTTTTAAAGTATTGGCACCACGCACTTTCTGCCATAAGTCTTCCATGGTTTGCCGGTAGAGCTGTGGATCGGTGAGTGCCGCAAAATCTTTTTGCAGCCAATCCGAACGCCCTAACTTTTCCAACGCCTCGGTTTGCATTTGGTATACCTGCAATAAATAGCGCACGTCATCCATGGCATATTCCATTTGCCCGCGGCCCAGAGGCCGACGACTCCAATCGGTGCGGGTATGGGTTTTGGCTAATTTAATGCCCAGCATTTTTTCAATTAAATTGGCGTATCCCAGTTGATCACCAAAACCTAACAAAGTGGCCGCAATCTGGGTGTCAAACAATGGTGCCGGCACTTGTTGAGTCATGTCGTGGAATATTTCCAAGTCCTGGCGGGCTGAATGCATGACTTTCACCTTCTGCGGATCGTACAGAATCTTTAAAAAAGGGTTAATATCCTGGAGCTGAATAGGATCGATGCAGGCAATCACATGGGGCGTAGCGATCTGTATTAAGCAAAGCTGGGCGTAATAGGTTTTTTCCCGCAGGAATTCAGTATCCAAGGCCAGCAGTGGTTCTGTGCTCAGCTCTTCACACAGATGTTGTAACTGTTGCGGATCGTCGACAAATACTTCTCTCATGGTGGGTTTACTTTGCTTGATAATGTAAAATCGCGCAGGCTCGCGATATGATGTCACTTTTACGGATTGTTTTGGATGGCAACTGTTGTTCCACACACAATTCTAATCACAAGCCTTAAATCCATAAAACCATAGATGCCTTAAATAAGAACCAGAGGTCCAACCGAACGTGCAGCCGTTATTGAAAATTTTCTTAGACATTTGTTTATTTCGCGCCAAGCCGGAACAACTTCCCTATTCTTTTTTCCTGATGATGCTCTGCATTATAACCTACATGGCTGCAGGCATGGGGCTCAACATCATCGATCTGCCTTTAAACAAGGCGATTTTAATCACCGTTCTTGATGTGGCGATGATGGTGGGATTTACTTTTGCGGGCCTGTGGATACGCAACTTTCTCAACCGAGTAGTAAAAACGCTCACGGCCATAGCCGGTACTGGCGTGATATTCACTGTGGCGGTCATTCCCCTGGTTCTGGCTTTACCGCCTCAACCCAGCGAACAAGGCAGTATTTTCTCGCTGCTGCTGCTGGGAATTGTCATGTGGAACATTGGGGTGCTTGGCCACATTCTCGCCAATGTATTGAGTTTTCCCTTCTGGGCGGGAATCGGTGTCGCGATTATGTATTTTTATATATCTTATAAAGTTGTCGCTATGCTCTCCATTGTGTAACGCATTGATTTTTTGTAAGATTCCAATTCCATTCCACTCATCGTAAAAACCTGATTATTTCCGGACATTTCACAGACTCAACACACTTTTGGCGCGAATTTGGCTACTGTTTTTACTTTGCATTTTAGACACGAAGGATAAAGAAGGGTTATGCACGTTCACATTTTAGGCATCTGCGGCACTTTTATGGGTGGAATTGCGCTATTAGCGAGGGAATTGGGCTATGAAATCAGTGGATCGGACACCAATGTCTACCCCCCCATGAGTACGCAATTGGAAAACGCGGGCATAGCATTGAGCCAATTGGATGATCTCAGCCAATTCGACCGCAAACCCGATCTAGTGGTGGTGGGCAATGCCTTGTCCCGTGGCAATCCGGCGGTGGAAACGGTATTAAATCAAGGTATGCCCTACACCTCAGGGCCTGCATTCTTAGCCGATTATTTGCTGAAAAACCGCTGGGTGCTGGCGGTGGCCGGCACCCATGGCAAAACCACCACTTCCAGCATGTTGGCGTGGATTTTGGAGCATGCCGGACTGAACCCAGGTTTCTTGGTAGGAGGCATTCCACAAAACTTCGGCATTTCAGCTCGCAGCGGCAGTGAACCGTTTTTTGTGGTGGAAGCCGATGAATACGACACGGCGTTTTTCGACAAGCGCTCCAAATTTGTTCACTACCGGCCGCGAACCCTAATCTTAAATAATCTCGAATACGATCACGCCGATATTTTTCCCGATCTAGACGCCATCAAGCGGCAATTTCATCATCTGGTGCGCACAATACCGGGTACAGGATTAATCATCGCGCCGGAACATGACGCAAATCTTCAAGCGGTATTGTCTATGGGCTGCTGGACCCCCGTGGAGGCGATGGGCGATTCCAGCGACGCCACCTGGTCCATAAAAAATGTCAACGATGACGGCAGCCAATTTGATGTATACGTGAAAGACAAGCACGAAGGCACCGTAAAATGGCCGCTGATCGGCTTACACAATGTGCACAACGCCGTCATGGCCATCGCTGCGGCGCGCCATGCCGGAGTGCCGGTGCCGCACGCCATCGCCGCCCTGAACGAATTTCAAAATGTTAAACGACGCATGGAAGTGATCGGTCAAGCGCGGGGAATTACGGTTTATGATGATTTTGCCCATCATCCCACCGCGATCGAAACCACATTGCACGGATTGCGCAATAAAATCACCTCGGGCCGCATCATTGCCGTTTTGGAGCCGCGTTCCAACACCATGCGCATGGGCATTCATAAAGACGCCCTGGCTGACTCTCTGGCGGAAGCAGACGATGTGGTGCTGTACCAACCGGCCGATATCGGTTGGGATTTGGACTATGTCAGCGACCGCACCAAGCCGCCTTCGCGGGTATTGCAAAGCGTTGACGACATCATTGATTACGTGCGTAAAACGGCCCAAAACGGTGACCATGTGCTCATTATGAGCAACGGCGCCTTCGGGGGATTACACAAAAAATTGTTGGACGCGTTACAATAGCCCCTCGATTTTCAGCTCATCAACCGCATGACCAGAAAAACCC
>JASFLF010000013.1:0-15453 GCA_050118235.1 Gammaproteobacteria bacterium
ATTAAAAACGCCCCGCAACAAGAAGCGTATCTGTTAGTGGCGGTGAGTGATTGCCTGAACACCCAGAACCGTCGAGCCGACGCCATCGTCCTGTTGGAAAAAGGTGCCGCCCAGTGGCCTGAGGATGAGGAACTCCAGGAAAAATTGGCGGAATTAAAAACGGAACGCGATTTCGACACGGCCCCAGCAGTTGCCATCACGCTTTCCACCGATAACTCGGATCAGGGCAACCTGGAGTGGTTATTTGAAACCCGTTACAGTCAGCAGGTACTACAAGATACCCGCGCCTACGCCCGCTTTCTGGCAAAACGCGCCGATGATCCCGAATTTGCTACCGGTGATGTCAACCGCATTGGTGTCGGCGCGATTCATAACTTGAACTTTCAATGGACCTTCGATGTGGAATTATCCACGGATGTAAAACAAAGCGGTGACGAAGGCGTCACTGGAACAGTGCTTTATCAGCCGTATTATTTATGGCAACTGGGCTTGAAACACGCCACTTTTGCCGAAGACGTGCCCTTGCGAGCTAAAGCCATAAACATCACCTCGGACAGTACCAGCGCCTTTGTGGATTTTCACACCGACGATTACCGTTGGACGTGGTCGGCAGGCGCCGATCAATACAGCTTTTCGGACAACAACGACCGCAAGAGTTTTTATACCGCCGGTAGTTACGCTTATCATTTAAAACCCAAACTGGAACATCGGGTGGTGCTGGATCTATACCGCTCCCAAAACAGCTTACCGGCAAGCGATGCGGTTTATTTCAACCCCAGCCGCGACTCCACCATTAATTTAACTCATAAAACCAGTCTGGTGTACGACTCCCGTTTCCAACGCCATGTCGATCATTTTCTGGTGTTTATAGGCAATTATTGGCAACAAGACTACGGCGGCAATTCCATTTACGGCGTGGGTGTGCAACAGGAATACAACTTCACCGATTATGATTATTTTACCTGGGGTGCCGGGGTGGACAGCCGTGTGTACGATGGCAAGCGCGAGCAACAGATAAATGTTTATGTGAGTTATGAACACAAGTTTTAAAACCTCACCGCAAGCAACGATCGCTATGGAAAAAAGCGAGCCGATTCGTCTGGCATTTTTTTTAAGGCAGTGGTTTTGTACGGTAACGACATGCGCCGCCCTGCTGTTCCCGGCGCTGGTCTGGTCCGACGATTTAACGGTTTTGACTTACCATGATATCACCGCCGATCCCGGCAACGATGTCTACGCCGTGAGCCGGTCCATGTTTGTCGCGCACATGGACTATCTGCAGACCCATGGCTACCAGCCCATATCGTTGAGCCAGTTGGAAGAATACCGCGAACACCCCGAACGCATGCCCGCTAAAGCGGTCATGCTCACCTTCGATGATGGTCTTACGAGTTACTACAAATTTGTATTACCGGTACTAAAAACCTATCAATTCCCATCAGTGGCCAGCGTTGTCACCGGCTGGATGGATGGCAAAAACACCCCACCCGAATATTTCGGCAAATTGATGAGTTGGGATCAGTTGCGGGAAATCAGCCAATCGCCGTTGGTGGAAATCGTCTCTCACACCCACGATTTACACCACGGCATACAGTCCAATCCCCAAGGTAGCCAGGAAGCCGCTTCGGTTACCCGGCAATACTATCCGGCAACTCAGCGCTACGAAAGCGAAGAAACCTACCGCCAACGGATTCAAATCGATTTACAACATTCAATAGAGCGCTTACACAAAGAACTTGGCATAAAACCGCGGGCCGTGACCTGGCCCTATGGCCAGTTTGATAACGTATTATCCGGTATCGCCACTGACCTGGGACTGCGCTATCAGTTTTCTTTGCAGGATGGGCCGACGGCGCTGACCGAACTGCCGCAAATCCACCGCATCATGTTAATGCGCAGCAATAATATTGAGGATTTTATCAACGAATTGTCCTACCGCTGGATGGCGGCGGAGAAAAAGCGTTTTGCCGTTTTCAATCTGGACCCTTTTACACAAGCGGAAAGTGTGCAACAACAGGAACAACTCTTTTCCGGGTTACTAGACCGGCTGGAACCGTTACACCTTAATATGGTGGTGTTATCGGCTTTCTCTTCCGACAACGCTAAAACGTTTTTCGCGACCGGTGAAATGCCGCTGGCGGCCGACGTCCTGAGGCGCGCGGTGCACTTATTGCGTACCAAACTGCGGGTACGCCATGTTTATCTGCATTTACCCGCCAAGCTTCCCGGCAAAAACTTATCACCCGTCTATGGCGAATTGGCCCGTCTGGTGCGGTTTGATGGTGCGGTATTCGACGCCGACATCGATGGGAAAACCGCCAAGTTTATCCAAAAAATGTTATCCGACGTGCACCCCAACCTACAATACGGCGTCTTTGGTACCACCGGCCAGCCTTTCGAGGTGGACTTTGTGATCGCCACTGTCGATACCGATAAGAGTATCGCCAACAACCGTACCCGCGCCGCGCAATTAAAAGGCATCAACGCGAAACTGTATTTGCTAGGCCAGCAGGTTTATGACATAGACAACTTTTCTCCTACGGCGCTCAACGAGCGTTTTCAAGCATTGGATGTCCAGAATTATGGCTTTCAACTGAACACGGCGCCGTTGACAACGGTGTTACAAAAAATTGATGCCCCTGAATCTACCGGTTCAGCTTCAGGGGCAGGAGGTTAATCGTGGAATTACTGCTATTTGTATTCGTTTTCTTTTATCCCTTGTTCATGGCGGTGTATTGGATGACCGGCGCGATTATCTTTTTTAACCGCCGCGAACATCGCAACCAGGAACCGCCCAAGTTAAAAGAATACCCCCACGTGGCCATCTTGGTACCCTGCCACAATGAAGCGTCTTGTGTTGAAGACGCCATCGAGCAACTATCAAAAAACAACTACCCTTCCTTTGAAATTATCGCCATTAACGACGGCAGCTCAGATGACACCGGCGGTATTTTAGGACGCCTCACACAAAGAATCGATAATCTCAGGGTCATCAACCTGACCCGTAATTACGGCAAAGCCACCGCGTTGAAAGTAGGCGCGTTGGCCAGTAACGCCGAATTCATTATGTGCATTGATGCCGACGCCTTATTGGACAAAAACGCCTTATTTTGGATGCTGAAACATTTTGAAGAAGGTCCACGGGTGGGCGCCGTCACCGGAAATCCGCGGGTAGTGAACAAAACCAGCTTGCTGGCACGAATTCAAATCGGCGAATTCTCCGCCATTGTAGGCATGGTAAAACGCACCCAACGTAATATCGGTCGCATATTCACGGTATCGGGCGTCAACACCATGTTTCGGTTGGCAGCCTTGCACGATGTGCGCTACTGGTCCACCGATACGGTGACCGAAGACATCGATATCAGTTGGAAACTGCAAATGCGCTATTGGGACATTCGTTACGAGCCCCGCGCCATTACCTGGATACTGGTGCCGGAAACCTTGTCTGCGCTTTGGAAACAACGCCTGCGCTGGGCGCAGGGTGGTTACGAAGCGGCCACCAAATTCTCCAAAGAAATATTCCGCTGGGAAAACCGCCGTATGTGGATTGTCAGCGCCGAATATTGGATGAGCGTGTTATGGTGTTACGCGCTGGCGTTCACCATATTATGCTTTTTCGGCACTTATTTTGCGCCTGAAGGCGTGTGGCCGGAACCACTGCGAGTGCCTTCCCTCATTCCGGGCTGGACCGGTGTCATTCTCGCCACGGTATGCCTGCTGCAGTTCGCCATAGGCCTGGCCCTGGACAGTATCTATGAGCGGCGCGGTTTGTTCCGCTATATCTTTTGGGCCATATGGTATCCGGCCGTGTATTGGCTGCTTAGCGCCGCCACGACGGTTGTCGCCGTACCCAAAGCGATTTTGAAAAAACGTAAAAATCACGCGGTTTGGATCAGCCCGACGCGCATGTTGCAATACGCCCCTTTACGGGTGCGTGAAGCACGGCATAAATCGGAAGCGCGCCATATGTTCTGGAAAATCGTGCCACAGACCAAAAAGTATGCCGAATTGGTCGTGATGTTCGTATCCTGGAGTTTATGGGCTTATTTGATCACGCCATTGGTCAGCTTGGTCGTTTGGGGTTATGGTTCCTACTTGTTCATGGACCGATTGATCACTCCCGGCAGTTATGAAACCTTCGAAAGGGTCACCAATTATTCCATCGTCATCACCGTTATGTGGGTATTGATGGCCGCCTGGATTATATGGAACCAACAACGCTATGGTAAGCGCCGAAACCGGCGTTGCGCACCGCTGCCCAAGGTCACGCCGCAACAAATGAGTGAAACCATGGGTTTGGAAATCGACCAGGTGGAATTGCTGCGGAAAAACAAAGAAACCTATTTGTACATCGACGAGCACGATTTACCTGTTATCGAAAATCCGGTGGCAGCGCCGGCCGCCACTGGCACACAATAGCTCAGCAGGTCAAATCCTGACGATCAAAATAGCCACAAAACACCTGTTCCTTCCGCGCCCATAGGCCGATGCTTATACATATAGGCCTATGTAGTTACTACAGTTTCCGGCAATAATTCAGGTGGTGTTCGCCCCATTCACCATAGTTCTTGAACCATAGTTCTTGCAATCCGAGCAGTATTGCGAAAAAATTAGACATCGGGGGAGAATGATTTTTTACACCATTTCAATTACAGGCTTATTCTTTGGGGAATTCTTTTAGAAATTGTTTTCTGAATCGTTTTCGGTTTTTTCACGCCTGGTAAGAAATCTATCGTCTAAAATACTAACAATCCAAGTGGAACCGTTATGCATTGTCGAAAATGCGGATTTGACAATCCGGAGGGAATGAAATTTTGCGGCCAATGCGCTGCCGCATTAAATCTTGTGTGCCCCAGTTGCCAGGCTGAAAATCCCGGTAACTTTAAGTTTTGCGGCCAATGTGCCAGCCCCTTGCCCACAAATAAGCCGAAACCTGCCGAATCGAAATCCCCCGGTTCGAATCCACCTGGGTCCAATACCACAGCAAATACACAGGCAAACGCCACAATAATCCCATTAAACCCTGCGGCTTATACAAGCACCTCACCCCAAGGTTCTGCGTCTTCCGAATTTAACACAGACTCCGAACAGCATCGCATTGAGTACCAGGCTGAGAACCGTGAGCGCCAAAACCCGGTGACGGACATTAGTGAGTTTGTTACCAGCCACAACAATGGAATCACCCGCGCGGCCATAAACCATGGTGCCGAACGCCGCCAACTCACTGTGTTGTTTTGTGATCTGGTGGGCTCCAGCACGCTCTCCGAAGAAATCGATCCTGAAGAATTGCGGGAAATCATGCGTCAATACCGCAATAGCTGTGATGAAGTAGTACACAAATACAAAGGCTATGTAGCGCAATATCTTGGCGATGGCATACTAGTCTATTTCGGTTATCCCGCGGCGCATGAAGACGATGCCAGCCGGGCGGTACAAACCGGTTTGGAATTAATCCGCGCCATTGCAAAACTCAATAATCGTCTGCAACAAGAAATCAACATTACATTATCCATACGCTTAGGCATACACACCGGCTTGGTGGTTGTGGGGGAGATCAGCGATGGCGACAAACGATCCATGGCGTTGGGTGAAACCCCCAACATCGCCGCCCGCTTGCAAGGGCTTGCCAGCCCCGACACTATTATCATCAGTTCGGTCACTTATCGCTTGTGTCAGAACTACTTTGAATGCACCAGCCTCGGCGAACATGATCTAAAAGGTTTCTCACGGCCATTCACCGTGTATCGCGTGGTCAAAGAGCGCGATCACCGCGAAAATTTCGCCACCGGCAGCAAACAAACACCCTTGATAGGCCGCCAACAGGAGTCCGCTCTGCTGCTTGACCGGCTCGATCAAGCCAAACAAGGTATCGGACAAGTGCTATTACTCAGCGGCGAAGCCGGCATCGGCAAATCCAGGCTGGCCCAGTTTGTCAAGGAAAGCCTCTCCGACGAACCCCATGTGTTTTTGGAAGTCTCTGGCTCACCTTATTACCAAAACAGTTATCTGCATGGTGCAACCCAACTGATACGCCGGCATTTGACGTTAACGGGCAAGTCAGACGTTGAGAAAATCCAGGTGTTGGAAAGCTTATTTAAGCGCTTTGGTTTGCGACCCAAGGACAAAGTCCCGTTATTTGCCGACTTATTATCCATACCGTTACCCAAAAACCGCTATAAGGAAACCCAATACACACCAGTGCAGAAAAAACAAAAAACCCTGGAAACCTTTATGACCTTGGCCATGGCCATCGCCACAAAAAAACCCTTGGTAATCATCGTGGAAGATTTGCACTGGATAGACCCTACGTCTCTTGATCTTATCGGCATGTTCATCGATCAAGTCCCCACAGCCAGTATTTTCATGCTACTGACTTATCGAATGGAATATACCCCGACGTGGACACCGCGTTCGCACATGACCCAAATATCGGTTAATCGCTTGACCCGCGGTCAAACGGCCGAAATGATCCAATGGTTGGCCAACAACAAAGAATTACCGCAGGAACTGGTTCGAGAAATTACCAGTAAAACCGACGGCACGCCGTTGTTTGTCGAGGAGTTGACCAAAATGGTGCTTGAATCGGATCTGTTGATCAAGACCGAGGACAGCTACCAATTGACCTCCCCTATAGCCAGTCTGGCCATCCCTTCTTCGTTACAGGATTCCTTGATGGCCCGCCTGGACCGATTGGGGCCCAACAAAGAATTGGCGCAACTGAGCGCAACGTTGGGTCGCGAATTCAGCTATCGATTGTTAAAAGCCGTGGCCAAACCGACCGAAACCCAATTTGACAACCGCCTCGCACACTTAGTTTACGCCGAACTGCTCTATCAACGGGGCATTCCCCCGGAGGCGACTTATACCTTCCGCCATGCGCTGGTGCACGAACTGGCTTACCAATCGCTATTAAAGAAAACCCGACAGCAATACCACCATCATATTTCCAAAACCTTGCTGGATCAGTTTCCGGAAATGATCGCCGAAAGTCCGGAAATCATGGCACACCATTGTACTGAGGCCGGAGACCACCAGGAAGCGCTGAAATACTGGCTGCAAGCCGGCAAAAAGGCCATAAAACGCTCGGCGAACACCGATGCCATCGTGCACTTGAGCAAGGCATTAAGCGTCTTAAAGCAACTGCCCGAGTCGGTAGGCACAGTGGAATACGAATTGTCGATCCAAGCCACTTTAGGTCTGGCGTATATGTTATGTAAAGGCTACGCCGCCCCCGAAGTGGAAAAAGCCTACGCCAGAGCATATTCGTTGTGCAAAATGATCGGCGAAACCGCCGCCACCTTTCCCGTGTTGTGTGGGCTCTGGGAGTATTTCGTGGTAAGAGGTCAACTAAGCACCGCCAAGGAGCTTTCCAAACAATTGTTGCACATCGTCGAGCAAAACGCGGATCCCATCCTAGCCCTCGAAGCCCAACGCGCCATGGGGGGCACGTTGTTTTGGCAGGGACAAATGGAGTCCGCTTTAAACGCTTTACAAAGCGGGCTGCAATCGGCCGCCAATCATTCGGTGAAGCGCATATCCACGCAGGTCTACAGCCAGGATACCGAAGTGTCCATCTTGTCCAATATGGCTTGTGTATTATGGCTATTGGGTAACCCGGACCAGGCTCTGGAGAAAGCCATGCAAGCCATAAAACTGGCACAACAGCTTTCTCATCCGTTCAGCATTGCCTACGCCCATACTTTTTGCACCTTCGTGCATCAATTGCGCGGTGACGATTTCGCCATGAAAAAACAGGCCGAAATCTTGATCTCCATATCCGATACCTACGAGTTCGCCTATTGGCGCACCATCGGCAAAATGTTACGCGCATTGGCTTCCATGAATCTAAACCAAGACAGCAAGTACATCATTGCTTTTGAAGAAGCGTTGCAGCAATACAAAAACACCGGCAGCAGCCTGGCATTGTCTTATTTCCGGGTATTACTGGCTCAATCTTATTGTTTTGCCGGTCGCTACAGCCAGGCTTATGATTTGATCGATGTCTCACTAGTGGAAATGCAAGCCCATAAAGAAGGCTTCTTCGGCCCCGAGGTATATCGCGTAAAAGCCAATATTATCCTTGCTTCCGACCACATGGAATCCGCGGCGGAAGAAAACCTCCTTAAAGCCCTGAGCCTGGCAAAAGAGCAAAAATCCAAATCCCTGGAACTGCGCGCAGCAACTGATTTAGCCCGTTTATGGCAAACTCAGGGCAAAAATGCTGACGCGATTTCTCTCATGGATAATATAATGAGTCAATTCACGGAAGGCTTTAAATGCAAAGATTGGCTAAGAGCCGATTTATTGATGAACACCTTGAAATCGGGACGATCGCAGCAAGAACCGCAACAAGAACACAGCGAATTGGCGTAGCGTTTTCTGTACTACGCCGCGTTGCTGGCGCGCAAGCGCCCCTTTGGTCGGAACAGCGTCAATGCTTCAATAAATTGTTCGCGGGCCTCCACTAGCAGTGACTCCACGTCATTTTTAGACACCCGGGCCAACATCCACACATTTTTATCGATTTTCGCCAGGCGTTCGGTGTCAATCAAACCGGTTTCAGCAACGTGGGCGATAATATTCGCCAAATACACAATATGAACTTCCAGAATGTTTTCTTTGGCGGCCGAAGGATTGTGATGGAAACGCGCCACGTTTTGTTGAGTTTCGGGAAACTGCCAGACTTTCATCAATTCCGCGCCTACATCAGCGTGAGTAAATCCGAGAATTTGTTGCTCGGCTTCATGCAATGCAATTCCCTCCGTCTCGCTCAAATCCATAATGGCGCGCATCAATTTGGGTAATTTATAACTAATAATGAGTTGCCCGATATCATGCATCAAACCGGCAACAAATAACCGCTCACCGTGCAAGACTTGACAGTTATCGGCGATTAAACGTGACAATATGCCGCTATAGATACCATGGCGCCAAAAGCTGTCGAGATCGACCAAATCGCTGGAAATGCGCTCGAAAATGCCGGACACCGTCGTCGCAAACACCAAATCACGCAACTCGCGATAACCGATAATAGTGATGGCGCGGCTAACTGTTTCAACACGCGAAGGGAATCGATAAAACGCACTGTTGACAATCTTTAGCAAGCGAGCGGTCAATGCGGCGTCTTTTCCAATCACCTTACCGATGTGTGCTGCCGAGCATTTGGGATCATCCACCATCTCGTTTATTTTTATACTGATTTCGGGCAAGGAAACTAATCCCAGCGTGCCTTCCACCAGCATTTCCGGGGTGATGGATGGTTTTTTCTCTCCGGTTACTGTTCCCATGTTGTCCAATATAACCCTCTAGAATCTCAATTCTGTTAACAGGTTCACATTCCGCTGGCCGATAAGGCGTTAAAAACTCGGCTCAATCCACCACAGTTTATTTGGCCCAGCGCTTGCTTAGCTAAATAAAAATAGGCAAAAAGCGAAAGCAGTCAAATCCATGGCGCTACGCAGGTTAGCTTTTCTTTATCGAACAAAGAGTTACCTATAGCAATACGCTTTTTTACGAAGCACATGATATATATCGGCCAACGGGAATACTTATTAAAGAAACATTCACAAAAGCCGAAAACCATCTAGAGCGACAACAGATTTTCCATCGACAGCGCGTCTACGAAGTTTAACAAAAGCTGCGTAAGCAGCCGGATGAAGGGAAAAGAATATGAATTTGTATAAATCTGCGGCTTTGTGTTTGTGGCTTTGCTTAGTGCACGTTCAAGCGTCGGCGTATACCCAGAACACATTGAACAACTACAATAACAACGCTGTCGATAGTCTGGAACAAATTTACGAAACTCAAGCCATCGCGGACAACGTTTGGAGTGAATTGACCAACGAATTCGTCAACTTGTACGAGGCGGGAAACTACGCTCAGGCATCCGCTGTCGCCAAACAAACTTACGACATAGCCCTCGCCAACTTCGGCAAGCAACACATCAACACCGCTGATTCAATGTTAAAAGTGGGGATCATTAACGAAACCCTTGGCAACTATGAAGTGGCCGAACAACACATGACTGAGGCGAAGAAGATTTTAGTGAAGCAACTGGGCCCCTATCACGAAGACGTTGCCATTGTATTGACCAATCTCGCCAATTTGTATTTCGAACAAAACCGGCCGGAGCTTTCCGAAATAAATCATAAAAAAGCCTTGCAGATTCGCATACACACCTTGGGTGAAAACGATCCAGCGGTAGCGCAATCGATGTATAACCTCGCCGTGTTATACGACGACTTAACAAAATACGAGCAAGCCGCCGAACTATACGAAAGCGCATTGGAAATTTGGAATGCCAGCTACGGCGTCGCACACCCCTATGTGGCCAATGCGCTAAACAATTTGGCCAATGTCTATATGGTGATGGAACGCTACGAAGATGCCATCGAATTGCACAAACACTCCTTGTCAGTGCGGCGCAGCTTATACGGCGACAATCACGCCGAAGTCGCCCGCTCGCTGATTAATTTAGGCGCGCTGTACGTAAAACAAGGCGCTTATGACAAAGCCGAACCGTTATACGTAGAAGCAGTCCATGTGGCGGAAAACCTGTTCGGCCCGCAACACCCACAAGTAGCTATGTTGCTATACAGCCTGGCCAACATCTACCACATACAAGGCCGCCTGGCAAAAGCGGAGAGCCAACACTTGCTCAAAGACAGCGTTGCCAAAACAAGCGCCCACGCCACTCAAGCGATGGAAACCACAAAGGTGTCCGCCAAACTGCCCGGCCAGACTAAGCTGGAAAAATCGGCGCAAACCAAATTCAAAAAAGCCGTGCCGTTATATGAACGCGCCTTGAAAATACTAGACACTTCCATGGGCGGCGAGCATCCTGCCGTGACCGCTATGATTAATGAACTGGCGATGCTCTACAAAAGCATTGGCGACACTACCAATGCCCAAAAAATGCAGGCCCGTTTGAGTTCCATTCATTAAGGATATTTAAACCACCAAAAATAGCGTCAGCGTAATCCACCATCAAGCTTGTAAAAGCTATTCAACTTACGCCAACAAACTAAATCCCCGGCTTAAATCCTTTTTCAAATCCGCCACATCTTCCAATCCAACGGCGATACGTATCAACCCATCACTGATACCCGCTTCTGACCTCGCTTCCGGGGTCAATCGTCCATGCGTGGTAGTGGCCGGATGGGTTATGGTGGATTTGGCATCCCCCAGATTAGCGGTAATGGAAATTAACCGAGTGGCGTCAATTACTTTCCACGCCTGCTCTTTACCGCCTTTAATTTCGAAGGACAACACACCGCCAAAGTCCTGTTGCTGCTGCCTTGCCAGTTCGTGCTGAGGATGATTTTGCAAACCCGGGTAGTGCACTTTTTCCACACACGACAGTTCCTGTAACCAGATCGCCAGTTCCGCGGCATGTTGACTGTGCGCGCGCATGCGCAATTTCAATGTTTCCAGTCCTTTTAAAAACACCCACGCATTGAACGGACTCATACTGAAACCGGCTGTTCGAATCACTCCGTAGACATCCTGGCCTACATAGTTTTCCGGGCCTACCACCGCCCCGCCGATACACCGGCCTTGGCCATCGATGTATTTAGTCGCCGAATGAATGACAAGGTCAGCGCCTAATCGCAACGGCTGTTGCAGCGCCGGGGTGCAAAAACAATTATCCACCACGAGTAAACAACCTTTGTCATGGGCCAGTTGCGCAAGGCGGGATATATCCGCGGTTTCCGTCAAAGGATTGGACGGTGTTTCCAAAAACAAAAACCGGGTTTGGGGGCGAATGGCTTTTTCCCAGGCATCGTAATCGGTCAGCGGCACAAACGTCACATCGACACCGAATTTATTGATATATTTTTCAAACAATACCACTGTGGTGCCGAACACCGAACGGGAACTGACAATATGATCGCCCGCTTGCAACAAAGCTAAACACGTGGCGGATATCGCCGCCATGCCGGAAGCCGTAGCAACACAACGCTCGCCTCCTTCTAACGCAGCCAAACGCTGCTCGAAAGTTCGTACGGTTGGGTTGGTAAAGCGTGAATAAATATTGCCGGGCTCGTCCCCCGAAAATCGCGCCGCCGCCTGTGCCGCGGATTTAAAAACATAACTGGAAGTCGGGAAAATAGGTTCGCTTTGTTCGCCTTCCTGGGTTCGTTGTTGTCCGGCGCGAACCGCTAAGGTGTCAAAATGGTATTGGTCCACATCGTCGGTCATTGCCTTGTGCCTCTTTGTAAATATTAATAATAAATCTGCGGGCACAAAAAAACCCGCCAGCCCAAAGGCTAAAGCAGGTTATTCGCTTTAGCCGCATTTCTAAAGCGCCCGCAAGCTGATTCTTCAAATCGGCGCAATATTAAGAGTAGTGCTTTGATTTGGCAGTGTCAACCGTTTTTTAGATCCCAGTTGTTAAATCGCATTTGTTAAATCCCGTTCGTTAAACCCCGTTCGTTAAACACCAAGTTTCGGAGTTCATGAATATGGACTAGGACAGGACGTAACCGCAAAGAATATTCACCACGAAGGTCACGAAGAGTATATTTGAATAAGCTTGTTTTTTCCTTCGCGTGCTTCGTGGTGCAACCCATACTAGTGGCTTAACTATTCATTGAGGAAATTGTAAATCTTAGATAACACCTGATCACGGATTGAATCGGTTCACATCAGCAATTCATGTTTAGCGTCAGACACATAGATTCTTTCGCAGTGCGGTGCCAGTTGGCAAAAGCGCCGCATCGGTTTGGACAATACGAATGTGTCGTATTGCAGTTTTGACTTCATATGTATTAGGATATTCAAGTAATTGGCACCGATTGACATTTTCCCTATACACCAACTCAACCGGTGTTATACCATAAATAGGTATCCTATATCGTAACCGACTCTTCACTTACGATATTTACTTAGGTTACTTTACTTATTTACTTATGTTTCTTTACTTTAGTTACTTTACTTAAGGTTATACTACTTATTTTAGTTTGCCCGATAAATCCAGGGCTGTACAGGTAGCGAAAAGGAGTAGAACAATGGGTGATAAATTAAAAAGAGAAATCGTGGATTGCAGCCAGGATTATTCGACCGGCCATAGAACAACTACCACGGGAATAAATCTTTACGCTTGGTTGTTGGAAAAGCTTTTCAATTATTGCGGCCGGCCCGCCATAAAAATCTCTCTGTGGAACGGTGTTTGCGTATCTTCAGCTGAGCCGGTCGCAACCATACATATTCGTTCCCCACAGGCTTTATTACGCCTGATCACACATGCAGAATTGTATTTAGGTGATTTGTATGCCAACGGTAGTGTGGCTATTGAAGGCAGCTTAGTGGATTTGCTTGAATCAGTATACATGGGGCTGCAACATGCAAAACCAGTAACAAAAGCCCACAAAGTGTTTCAAGACTATCTGGCACGGCCACGAAAAAACACTTTGGAAGAATCCAAATCCAATATTCATCAGCATTACAACATTGGCAATGAATTTTACCGCATGTGGTTATGCGAAAACATGCAGTACACTTGCGCTTACTACCATTCTCCGGATGAGACCCTGGAGCAAGCACAAATCAATAAAATGGATCACATTTGTCGAAAACTTGGATTAAAGCCCGGACAAACAGTCATGGAAGCCGGTTGTGGCTGGGGTGGTTTCGCCCTTTATATGGCGCAAAACTACGGTGTTCAGGTTCGCTCCTACAACATTTCCGAAGAACAAGTTAAATACGCCCGGGAAAGAATTCAACAATTCGGTTTGCAAAATCAGGTGGAATATATACTGGATGATTACCGCAACGGCGACGGTCAAGTAGACGCTTTTGTTTCCGTGGGCATGTTGGAGCATGTTGGCGTGGAGTTTTACCAAGAGTTGGGCGCGGTGATAAACCGTTGCCTCAAACCCAACGGCTCCGCACTGTTGCATTTTATCGGCCGCAATGCACCCCTGCCCATGAATCCCTGGATTGAAAAACGTATTTTTCCCGGCGCGCACCCACCGGCATTATCAGAAGTCGTACCCATGTTTGAACAGTGGAATTTCTCCATACTCGATATTGAAAACCTGCGTCTACATTATTCCAATACCATACAGGAGTGGCTTAATCGCTATGAAAATCACATCGAGGAGGTTAGACGACAATTCGATGAGCCGTTCTCGCGCGCATGGCGAATGTATTTAGCGGGATCCATCGCCGCGTTCAACACAGGTGATTTACAACTGTTTCAAATTCTGTTCAACAAAGCCTCGAATAACGACATACCCTTAACACGGCAATCCATTTACAACCAGCGAGCGATGCACCATAGATGGACAAATACGACGTTATCATAGTGGGCGGTGGCCCGGCTGGATCGAGCTGCGCCTGGAAGTTGATGCAGCATGGTGTCAATGTCATGCTTCTGGACGCGCAACCGTTCCCGCGGCTCAAGCTCTGCGCCGGCTGGATTACACCGGAGGTTGTCACGGACCTGCGGATCGACACCAAATCTTATCCGCATAGCTTTCTAACCTTCGACTCCTTACAAATCCACCTTCGCGGCATCCACTTCGGCCTGCGCAGCGTACAGCACTCCATCCGCCGCTACGAGTTCGACGACTGGCTGCTCAGGCGCTCCGGTGTGCCGGTGGTTACCCACAATGTGCGCAACATCCATCCGGACGGCGACGGCTACATTGTCGACGATAACTGGCGTTGTCGTTATCTGGTGGGCGCCGGTGGCACCAAGTGTCCGGTATACCGCGACGTGTTCCGAGAAGCCAATCCGCGCGCCCGCCAATTGCAGACAGTGACGCTGGAGGAGGAGTTTCCGTATAGCGATACACGAACCGACTGTCATTTGTGGTTTTTCGAAAAAGGCTTTCCCGGTTACTCCTGGTATGTACCCAAAGCCAATGGATGGCTGAATGTCGGTATCGGCGGCATGGCCAGCCAGCTCAAGCTGCGCCAGGAGGACATCAAAAGCCATTGGCAGGTATTGGTTGACAGACTGCGACGCGATGGCCTGGTCCGCGACCATGAATTTGCACCCAAGGGTTACAGCTACTACTTGCGTGACGATGTGCAAACGGTGCGCATTGATAATGCGTTCCTCACCGGTGATGCCGCCGGACTGGCCACCCGCGATCTGTGCGAGGGCATCGGTCCGGCCGTAAAGAGCGGACTTATGGCCGCCGAGGCGATTGTTCACAAACACGACTACTCGCTCGATGCCATCGCTCGCTACACCAATGATCGGCGCCTGGTATACCGGCCGCTGGAATATTTCTTTATCGAGCGAGAGCAGAAGCGCCTGGCGCGGGCTGCCAAGATAGCCGCGCCTTTACCACACGGATAAAAACTTGGCGACCCGTACTCCAATTATCGTTGAAAAAATGTCCTCCGGGGAACCAATAAGCCTATTCGCTTGATGTAACTGCTTGGACTATCCTTAGAGTGGGCCCCATAGAATGGATTGCCCATAATGAAAAAAAA
>JASFLF010000014.1:0-15182 GCA_050118235.1 Gammaproteobacteria bacterium
AGCGTAATTAGTGTCGGGAAAATATTACCATCAAGTAGAAACATTGTGATTATTGAAGAACGGCGGGATATATTGTTGATGATATGTTGCCGCAAAAAGGCTGATCCGACGGTCACGACAATAATGCAAATGATCTTGTACGATATCTCGAAAACAGAGATGATCTGCCGATCACAAAAATGCCATGGTCAACAGGCATCATTATATGCGTAAAAAATAGACGCGGTTTTCGCAGTCTAAGAAAAAGCTATTAGACGACACTTGGACTGTTTTTCTGCGATTCGGTAAGTAGTATTTCATTGCGCCGAATAACACACTATTCAAATTGCAGGACTACGAGATCTTGGCTATTATTCCGTTTCCTTATCTACTAGAGCAACGCTGCGTCTATGGAAACCCATCCGTTTCTTGATTATATCCATCCCGTTATCGATTTGTTCGGCGATCATCCTTATTTAAGAGCAGCCGCGGTTATGGTGCTTGCTTTTGCGATCGCCAATATTCTTGCATTCATCATTAGCAAAGTTGTCGGTAAACTCGTGTTGAAAACAGGCAATCGTTTGGATGATCATATTACCAAACTGTTACGAATGCCGGTTTACTGGACGGTTATTTTAGTGGGCACATTGATGGCCATTGAATTGTTGAAATTACCCTCACCACTATCCGGGGCAATTCGTGGCGCCATACTGAGCACCTTAATCGTGATCTGGTCGGGATTTGTGATTCGCGTTTCGCGCCTATTTATAAAAGCAATGAGCGATCGTTCCGACGCGCATTCAGTCATCCGACCCCAGACACAACCTTTATTCAATAATATTGTTATAGTCATAGTTATCGCGCTGTCGGTTTACCTGGTATTCAATACCTGGCACATTGACATGACAGCATGGTTGGCCTCCGCCGGCATCGTTGGTATTGCGGTAGGTTTTGCGGCCAAAGACACCTTGGCAAATCTATTTGCCGGAGTGTTTATATTAGCCGACGCCCCATACAAAATCGGAGACTATGTAGTTTTGGATAGCGGAGAACGGGGCAAGGTGACGCATATCGGTATTCGCAGCACACGCATATTAACACGCGACGATGTGGAGATTACCATCCCTAACTCCATCATGGGAAACACCCGGGTTACCAATCAGTCCGGCGGACCATATGAGAAATTCCGCACCCGCGTACCCATTGGGGTGGCGTATGGAAGTGACATTGACCAGGTGCGCCTTGTGTTAATGGAAATCGCTCTGCAAAATCCCGAAGTGTGCAAAGAGCCTGAACCCCGAGTGCGGTTTCGCCAGTTCGGCGCTTCCAGCCTGGATTTTGAACTACTTTGTTGGGTGAATAATCCGGAATTGCGAGGACGCGTCGTGGACGCGCTTAACTCCACGATCTATAAACGATTTAAGATTGAAGGTATCGAGATTCCTTATTCCAAACACGATATTTTTATAAAACAACTTCCACGCGCATTGAACGACACACTGAATGATGCAGATAATGAGGACTAAGGCGCAAGTTGGTAAAATGCTATTGGACGCTTACCCAGCGGAGTCAAGTCAGATAAAAGAACAGTAAAGGAACCTCTGAATAAAAGGCACCATGGAAATAAGCATTATGCGTCACGGGGAACCTGATATTCCCAGGCTACCTGACAAAGTCAATTCAAATGAATTTATTCAATGCCTTGAAATTTACAAAAACTGCGGCCTGCTTGAGCACTCCATACCTCATGAAACGACTCTGGCCCAGTTTCACGACGTCAAAGCCATAGTATCAAGCGACTTGAAAAGATCATCGGAGTCAGCGGCCCGGTTGATTTCTCAGCAACCATTGATTATCGATCCTATCTATCGCGAAATTGATGCTTCCTTTTTCCCAATCCCTCTAGTAAAACTATCGCCAAAAACCTGGGGGAATATCTATATCTTACTCTGGCTTGCCGGACTGTTTGAATTTAGTAAATCGTTTCGCGAGGGAAAAATAAGGGCCAAAGACTGCGCCAATAAGTTAGTGCAATTGGCGGAAGAACACAAAAAAGTGTTATTCGTGGGCCACGGATTCATCAATAAATATATTGCCGATGAGTTAAGACTGCAGGGATGGAAAGGACCAAAACTACCCAGCAAAGGGTATTGGGACTATGGCCTGTACGAAAAAAACAAGCCTGCATAGCATCAATTCTCATTCAGCGACTAATATTTGACGCAACATTGAATGCAACCAGATTAATGCATTTACTGCTGAATTTTATATATCGAATTACGAAATACACTGGCGTCTTTATAATAATATGCAATATTTAACACAGGACGGAATAATATGAATGAACCTCGTGTTTTAGGGCTTTAGTCAACATACATATCTCTTAGTTGGACAACAAGCGGTGGGGATCTTTCGATGAAAAAAGTATCGGTGCTTTTGTTATTGTTATTTGTATTTAGCGCATGTGGAGATGGAGGTACTGTTCCTGACAAATCCAGCACCGTAGAACAACAAAACCAAACGTCTGATTTGAACACCGAGAACTCCTCCGCATTAGCGAATAATTTTTGCTCCGCGCAAACTCGCTTGCAAATGGTTGCCACCGGCTTGCTGAGCGCCTATTCCGTAAAAAGTAATGGCTCGGACCTAAACTATTGCGGTGGAGAAATCATTCTAGGCGAAGACAATCCCGATTTCGACATCTCCATCAACGAGTATTGCTACATATTTCGAGATCAGCAACTTACTTTAAACGGAAAAATCATTGGCGCCATCGAGAGCGGCGCCAACTTCACTTCCGAAATCCCCGAGATAACCTTAGTGGGTGATAATGTGGATTTAACCCTTAGCGGACGCACTTGGGATGGCCGCGCCGATGATATGTTCATTAGTTTAGTCATTGCGGATAATATATCCGGTGAAGACATTGTTTTGGATGAAGTCTCCATCAAAAAAGGTGAGCTGGATTTCGGATATATAACGTTTTCCGACTTGGATCGTATCAAGTTTAAATTTATCGAACACTTCAATGCGGAGTTAACCCAAGGCCAATTGTTTTTCTATGGCAATGACGACGAACTGGTTATTATTACCGCTGACAACGGCACCATCACGGTGGTCTACAAAGAGTCCAAGTTAGATCCCGGCACACTGCTAGAAGCAAACTGCGGGGCCTAATCCGCATTTCTCACCAGAATGACGAGCCCTCGCCCCTTGGTGAGAAATGAGGGCTAAACCCACTAATCCCACAAAATATCAGCGATAAATCTGCGCTCAGCCAGACTAGGGCGCTCTCAGCGCTTAACCGCACCCCATTTTGGCTCACTATTTGCTTTATATCGCCATTAAATCGGCATTTGCCGATGGTGGTAGCGTACTCCCTTACAACTCGTCGTTGGCTATGAATCCTTATTTTAAGGTCGATATCACTTCTACGGAAGAAGAACAACAACACGTTGCAAAATTCCTGAAAATCCTGAACAGCCTGGGAGAGCACGCTGCGTCTTTTCTTTTTCAAAAAGGCGTCGTTCTTGGGGATGATAGCTACAATGATTACGATCAACAGTTGAGCGATAGCAAATTCCGAGAGTCCATCACCAATATCCTGCTGCGGCCAAACGGCAAAGAACCTGATAAAGATACTTACTGCCTGGTGGCGGTTCTGTTGTTCAATATGAGCAACGAAGCGGTACAACTTTTTTCGGACATTAAAACCCGACCGAGGCAAATCGGGACAAGCAGTTGCATAATCGCGCTCGGTCATATCATGGCGCTCATTGATAGAGCTACCGCGTTTTTGAATCTACCCAGCGTGAACGATAAAGGGTATTGGCGCCTTATGACTATGCAGGCTCCCGTACAACCGGTTCCAACACAATCAACTCCGGTAAAGCCACCGCCTTCACAATCACCGACAATTCAAAAATCTCAAACACCGCCTTTACCCGCAAAAAAGCCGGCACCGCCAGTGGTTCCTCTACAGCCACAAACAACAACACCATCCGTGCGCGCATCGGTTGAAAAAGCCATTTCCTCACCACCGACGCTTGAGACACTTTCGCCTATTCCGGAGCTTTCTCCAATACAGTCGCCAAAACAACCCGTCAAACACAAAGCCGCGGTGAACACAGTCACACCGGCGCCAAAGGCAACCCCATCGAAAGACACCAAAAAACCGGTAGCGAAAAACAAGAAAAAAGCGGAGCCGGTGAAGCATGAGAATTCGGCTAGCGACAGCAATAAGCCCGAGGGTCCGATCAAAGCCATGCTGCGTCGGATCGCCGAGGAAATCCACGATAATTCTTATGAAGCCATTATCGAAGCGTTAAAAGACAAGACGCTGATGACGGACTTATACAACGCGCCCAACAATCCCATTTCCGTCAAAATCACTGAAGTCAACACTAAAGAACGCACTATCTATTTAATCAAACAAAAAAGAGGCGCCCCGGAACCGGTCACCTTTAGACTGATACGCAAGTTGATCGCTGAATTGCAGCTATAGTAATCGACTTGCTCGGACTAACATCACCAGAGCTTATTGACTTGTAAGTGGAACAAAACTATCTGTGCGGAGTCATTCGGAAATTAATCGGTAACTCCAGCAATTCAGCGGTTGCGGTCATTAATGTTTTGGAATATCTCGCACGTCGTAGCCTGGGTTGAGCGTCTTTTTGCGAAACCCGGGATTACGGTCATCCAATTGCGAAAAACAATCAAGTGAAGCGCTCATCACCCTGGTCAAAGAACGATTCGCGCATCTTATATTGGTTATCACCAACTATATTAGTATATTTTAACGTAGTGGCCCCGGGTTTCGCGAAAAGACGCTCAACCCAGGCTACCCGTTCAACAACTTTACAAGGGCTTAACAAGTGACGGTAGCTGCCCCCACTTATAAATAACACTACTAACCTTTTAAAAACCGCTTACAGTATATTTCGTCCCTTCATGCTATGCTTCTTAACGACCACTAAACCTACGAGTCCAGACATCCAGGCCCTACGTGTACTCTTCCAATTCTACAACCTGTTGAGTACCGAATCCCTTAAACTGGGATGCCGCATCGTCGGATATTGACGTTAACTGCCGCTCACATTTCCATTCAAAATCTTTCTCAATCGTACAGAATTTGAAATAAAGATCAGTGAAATATGTGCAAATTAAAAAAGCAAACAACCGCTGCAATGAGCAATTGTTTGCTTACCACATAAATTATGTGAGTAGTTTATCTCAATTATAGAGTCTTCAAAAACTCCACCAGATCCCAACGCTCCTCTTCGCTTAGGTCCGTGCCGTATTCATGGCCGGCGTTGGAGTTACCGGGAAGTGTCACATCGAATAAAAACGCCCTTTTCGATGGATGACTTCTGTAGCCGACTTCTTTGGGATCGAAGCGCCAACTGCCCACATAAAAAGACTGGCTGCGTTGCTTTGTGGGCAATAGTAATTCATATAAACTTGGCACTGAGCCGTTGTGCAGAAACGGCGCCGTGGCCCAGATGCCATCCAGCTGACGGGCTTTGTAAGCCAGAATGTTGCGTGGCATATACGGTGGCAATCCCGCTGTTTTTACGCGATAACCGATGATTTCGGCTTTTTCGGCTGCCGTGAGCGGTGGATCCAGGCGACCGATGCTGTTTTGCACCGCCATACCTACGGTAATGCTTAACAATATAGGTGCGGGAAGTTGAGAGGCGCCGGTATACGGCTCCGGCAAATACGGCGCAAGTTCTCCGGTATAGGCCATCCGGGTGGCGAAACTCAATGCAGCCACAGGATCGGTGCCCACATCGCTCAAACCGGTCATTGTGGTTTCGATAAACCGTACCCCAAAATAATTCTCTTCCGCCGGGGTCATGGGATATTGACCGTTGGCATCAGGCAATGCGTGACAGGTCTCGCAACTGGGCTCGCCGTTACGATATTGCGAATATATCAGCCGCCCGCGCTCGGCACGGTCGTGATCGATATCGCCTAGAATGTCCTCTGGCCATTGTGGCGCGGTTAGTGTTGTGATCAGCCGCTCCAACTCCAGTAACTCACGTGCCCGTGCGGTGGTGGTGCCCAAATTTGCCGCCGGTCCGGTCAGTTGCACATGACCGAATGTGCCCAGCACTTCTCCCGTATTGCGGCCGATTGGATTGTTCACCGATCCGTTCCATTGCACCCAATCCAATCTCGGAGTATCCCATAAATGGGGATAGCTTACCGGTGCATTTGGTGGCAGGACATTATCGGATTGTTGCAAATCGTCTCCGAATACTTCATTTAAGATAATTCCCAGGGCGTCCACACGACCAAAGCCGTACTCATAATCAGGCGCACTACGTTGTAACGTTTGTTGCAACACAGCGGTTTGCTCACTGACGGCTTGATATAAATTCTCCTCGGATACGGGATCTGCTGACGCTAGCACTTGCTTAGCGAAGCGTTTAAATTTTTTATCGTTTTGCAGAGTCGCTTCCAGTGCCTGCACCAAGCTCTCGTTAAACCGAGTAAAATCTGCAAGTGTCGGTGCGCCATCAATGCGCATGGTTTTACCTTTGTAGCGCATTTGGCCGGTGTGACAAGCGGCGCAACTGTAACCCACCCATGGCTCCGCGTTTTCCACCGGCTCCTTGGCAAAACCTATGGGCAGACCATCAGGATTGTAACCAACGTCGTAGTCATCAGCGCTAATGTAACGCATTCCTTCGATGTATTTGGCGTCATTGAAAGGCCGGCGGTTATCCGGTTGTTCCAGCGCCAAATACCAACTATACGGGATCAACCTCGAGCCTTGCGGCGTGTAATAAAACTGGTTTCGCTCTTGCACGGACCAATTTTGATTCAAATAGACAACGCTTTTGTTTTTGTCGTCATCGGCTAGGGTTGTTGTTGAAAAAGATACCAGCAAAACCGTGACTGCGGATAAAACCAATCCGGCAGCCGGATAAAATAACAAACGACCAAACATAACCACACTCCCTCATGCGTACATACTTATTAGTAACCGGCTCGTTCAGTGGCCATTGTACGAGCGTCCCCATTGAGCATTACGCGCCATTGCTTCGATTTGAGAAGGCATGCGCGTGAGGCGCACGTTAACTCAAAGAACCACCAAGTACAACGTTAATTTTCACACTTGACAGGAGTAAACGGAGAGGAAATTCGATATGGTTAATGTAGAGAAATTCAAAACTATCTATGGCGCAATGCATCATGTGGGCAAATCGAAGCACTGGATTTTCAATTCAAATTCAACCCATGACCCAACACGGAGAAATTGTTGGCGCCATATTACCAGGCTTTCTTTTTACTTTTTTACTGCACCGGTTCGATCATTGATTTGTCGGTTCTGGCACATCCGCATTATTCACCTGCCCGTAATATTCATGGCGAAAATCCTGCAACAAGCTGTCGATCGCCTCCGAGGAGAGACCACTTTTGGATAGTACCGAGCCACCCAGTTGCAAACTGGCTTCCAGGGTTTCAGAGATGGTTTTAGTGGCGCCGGCTTTGTTAAGGCGCTCACAGTGTTCGCGGTCGCGTGCCCGCGCGTATATTGGGATATCAGGGTGATATTGCCTTGCGGTATTGACCAAGCGTTCGGTAGCCTGCACGTTGTCAAGAGTGATGACCAGCACCACCGACTGCCCGCAGCCGGACGCTCTTAACACATCAAGCCGGCTGGCATCGCCATAAAACACATCGTAACCATTGCCCCGAGCCTCGGCCACCCGTTCCGGGTTACTATCCAGCCCCAAATAGGAAATGTCACATCGTTCCAATATTCGCGCCACGCGTCGCCCCACCCGCCCGAAGCCGGCAATAATCACACGCGGTTTGTCGTCGCTAACCTCGGCATGACGCACATCGTGGGGATGTTCTTTTACGTTTAACCGCCGGTCGATTCGTTCTGCCGCGCCAGCCATCAACGGTGTTGCCGCCATCGTCAGAGCCACCACCAGGCCAAGCAGATGGAATAACTCGCCCGGCATCAAACCGGTGACTGTCGCCAACCCGAACAATACAAACGCAAATTCTCCACTTTGAGAAAGCAATAAGGCCACACGCACGCTATTGCCTTGAGTTAAACCGCTAACCTTGCAAATACCCCATAATACGCCTGATTTAATCGTTAATAGAGCGGCAACCAACGCCACAATCAACAAGCCTTGATCTTGCAGCAAGCCAAAATTGATCGCCATACCCACACTCATAAAAAACAATCCCAGCAATACACCGCGAAACGGCTGGATATCGGCAATCACTTGGTGACGGAAAGGGGATTCGGCCAATAACAGGCCTGCAACAAACGCCCCTAAGGCCATGGACAAACCCACTTTGTCCATTAGCCAGGCTGTACCCAACACTACTAATACCGCAGCGGCAGTAAAGACTTCTGAATTGTGACTGGTGGCCACATGATGCAGCGCAGGGGTCAATAAAAACCGCCCGATGATGATCACCGCGGTAATCATCAATACGGCATTTAACACGGCAAACTCTATTCCTTCCAATAACGCCGTATCTTGCGATAACAGTGACACTAGGGCGAGCAACGGCACCACCGCCAGATCCTGCAGCAGTAAAATCGCAAATGCTGCCCGACCATACGGTGTACCCAGCTCAGCTTTTTCGGTAAGAATTTGCAAGCCAAACGCGGTGGAGGACAGTGCCAATCCAAAGCCGGAAATCACAGCGGTTTTATTGCCCAATCCCAGTAACAGCGCCACCCCGGTTAGTATCAATCCTGTGATTAACACCTGGGCCATGCCTAAGCCGAAAACAGCCCGGCGCATGACCCATAAACGCGCGGGTTTTAATTCAATACCGATGATAAACAGCAAAAAGATCACACCAAACTCGGCAATGTGTCGAATCTCAGTGATTTCATCGATAAAACCAAATCCCCACGGTCCAATGATGGCCCCGGCAAATAAATACCCCAACACCGAGCCCAAGCGCAGGCGGTTAAATATAGGCACTCCGATGACCGCCGCGGCCATAATAATAAGTATATCCACGAAGTAATGGGCTTGGCTCATGACGAGGCGCTCAACTCCCAGTGATTCAGTTGTCCAATGGCGTTTACTATCAGCATAAGAGATAAAACGGCAAAAGAATTCTAGAGAATCTCCAAATCATGATACAAATCAATTATAGAGACCCATTGTGCATAGCAAGCGGCCTTGCAAAGCTAGTCACTTTCGGGTCAAATTGTTAGAATATTTTATCAACCTGATTTTGACTGCGTAAAAAAACATCCGATTTTGCAAAAAGGTCAGCCGCTATCATGTTAAAAAACAAAAACGAGGGGTTTCTCAATATTCCCACAACCGGCCAACACGACATGGAGACCGGCGGTGGCAAAGCCTCAGGCTTGGAACGCCGTATGATGCAAAAGCTGTTACAGTACATGGGAAATCCGCCACTGTGCATCGAGTTGTGGGACGGTACAAAAATTCGCAGCGCCGGATTCAACGAAGCTGGGAACACGTTGAAGTTAAGCAACCGCAAAGTCTTGTGGCGGTTGTTACTCAATCCAGGACTTAATTTTGGTGATGACTTCAGCGCCGGGCTGATCGAACTGGATGGCGATCTCGTTGATTTCCTGCAGAAGGTTTATCTCGCTCAATCCCCGGCCCACAGAAGCAGTTTATTGGAACGTTACGCCATCTATCGTCCTTCCCGCTTGAAACACAATTCATTAAGCAAATCCAAGCAAAACATACATCACCATTACGATTTGGGAAATGATTTTTACCGCCTCTGGCTGGACGAGGATATGGTGTACACCTGCGCTTATTTTCCCGATGCCGACATGTCGTTGGAAGCGGCGCAAAAAGCGAAACTGGACTTGGTATGTAAAAAGTTACGCTTACAACCCGGGGAGACGGTCGTTGAAGCCGGTTGCGGCTGGGGATCGCTGGCCTTACATATGGCACGCCACTACGGCGTTAAAGTCAGGGCGTTCAATATTTCCCACGAACAGATCAAATACGCCAATGAACGCGCCGCGCGGGAGAATCTCAGCGATCTGATTGAGTACGTGGAAGACGACTACCGCAATATCACCGGTGACTATGACGTGTTTGTTTCGGTGGGCATGATGGAGCATGTCGGCCGCTCTAATTACAAGGCGTTCGGTGAAGTCATAGACACCGTGCTCAAGAAGAACGGCCGCGGCTTGATCCATAGTATCAGCCAGAACGAGCCACGACCAGTTAGCGCTTGGCTTGAGCAGCGGATCTTTCCCGGCGGATACACGCCGACACTTAGGGAAATGTGCGAAATGCTGGAACCACTGGACTGTGTGGTCGTCGATGTGGAAAACCTCAGAATGCACTACGCCAAAACGGTGGAGCACTGGCTGCGGCGTTTCGAAGATCATGCAGAGGAAATCACGGCCATGTACGACGAAGCGTTTGTGCGCGCCTGGCGCTTGTACCTGAGCGGGTGTATCGCCAACTTCGTAACCAACTCACTGCAGTTGTACCAGATATTATTTACCCGTGTCTGGCAACCCGATGTACCGTGGACCCGCGCTTATTTGTATCAAGACTGAAGTTGCTTTGTCACGGTTATGGTCAACGCCAGCATGCGCAACGCGCTGCCCTGTGAATTCACGACTTCAGTTTCAACCATCTTTACTTCCCTCCCAGCAGTCCCGATAACTTCCTTAGCGCAGGCAAGGTTAAAATCAGCGGATTTACCTTGCCGCCGGGGCTATCGCCGGGAACCATTCGTTCGGTTCGTGACACTAATTATATGCATGAATGGACGACAAACAGTGTTTTTTTCAAAGCGACTGTTGTTATACTTTCGAGGCCGGGAAACTATGGTATTAATGATCGGCAAAAAACTCGGTAAAGAACGATTTGCAAAAATCGACAGCTAATTGCCAAGCCGAAACTGCAAGAGAACCTAGAGGAAAACGTTTATGCTGAAAACCCTACCATCCCTTGTATGCCTTACCGCAGTCATGGCAATGAGCACGGTGGTCAGCGCTGTGTGCGCCGCCGAAACGCCCGCAACCGGCAAGTTTTTGGGCGCCAAAGAGACGCACTACCCCTCCTGGTTTAAAGAAAGTTTTCTCGATTTGAAAGAAGATGTTGCCGAGGCGAAACAGTCCGGTAAACGCGTCATGTTGTTTTTCCATCAAGACGGCTGCCCCTATTGCAACGCTTTAGTGGAACGAAATCTTTCGCAAAAAGACATTGAAGAAAAAGTGCGGAAAAACTTTGATGTAATCGCGCTGAATATGTGGGGCGACCGGGAACTCACTTACCTCAATGGCGACCACTATACCGAAAAGACGCTCGCCGAGGCATTGCGCGTACAATTCACCCCCACCCTGATCTTTTACGATGAAAACGGCAAAGTGGTGTTACGATTGAACGGCTACCGGGCACCAAATCGATTTACCGTGGATCTGGACTATGTAGCAAACCGCAAGGAAAAACAAACCGCTTATCTTGACTACGTCAAAGCCAACTACACGCCCGGCCCTTCCAGCAAAGAAATGCACAGCGAAGATTTCTTCAATCAGCCGCCATATGACTTAACCCGAAAAGCCGGTTCCCGGCCGTTAGCGGTGTTTTTCGAGCAAAAAGACTGCCCCAACTGCGACACCTTGCACACCCAAGTTTTACCCGATGCGCAAACCCGCAGGATAATCCAACAATTCGACAACGTGCAATTGGATATGTGGTCCAACACACCGGTAGTGACGCCCAATGGCGAGAAAACCACGGCGCGGGAATGGGCGAAAAAATTAGATATTAAATTCGCCCCCTCTATTGTGATCTTCAACGAGAAAGGCGAGGAAGTGATCCGTTCCGAAGCGTTTTTTAAGGTGTTTCACACCCAGAGTATTTTCGCTTACGTATTGGAAGGGGCTTATAAAAAGCAGCCCAGTTTTCAACGTTATTTGTCGGAACGCGCCGAGCATATTCGCGAGCAGGGACAAGATGTCGATATCTGGAGTGTGGCGGAAGACAAACCCTAGCAAACCTGCTAAGAAGTGGAATACGGCGATAAAACCGACTTAAATCAAATTCGGCTTTACCGAAGCGGCTAGGGAAAAGTAATCTGCTTTTCTTTCACATCCGCAAGGCGGTCATAACCGTGCAAGCGCAACTCGGCCACTTCACCGCGGTGGTCGTACTCCTGATTTAGAAACGCCGCCCTCGCTTCAGCATCCGGATACCAGCGGGGGGCGAATGCCTCAATGAGCGCAATGTAAATCCGATACGACTCGATATAGTGGGTCAGACCACGGCTATACAACGCGTCGATCTGGGACATGGTCTCCCCTTCTTTTAATAAATCCACGTGATAGGCGCGGTTGTAATAGAGACGTGAGATGCGGGGCGATTGACAGGTTGCGGCTATGGTGCGCAATTGCTTGGCCGTTTGGCTTTGGTAGTCGTAATTCAAATCGAGACAGGCTTCGTGCTCCTTGGCATTGGCCTGATTGCCCCATAATAGAGCACCTAATAACAATATGACGTAGTTTTTCATCGCGCACCTCCATCCGATTACCCGGCAACAAGCCGAATCATCATTACCAATCAATCAGTTAGACCAATATCACAGTAATTATTACAGTTAGGTTATAAAAATCAATGTAGCAATATATATTCCATTGAAATGCGCCAGAATATGGGCGTGTTTCATTCTCACCGCGCAATTAACAATATAAACGTCAACAATATCAGCACATCACTCGCCATAAGACATTGATCTCATACCATATGAACACCGGATGACCGGTTATACATTGACTACAGAAATTGTGCGTGTTAAATATTTACGCTTTTCGCTGAAATAGACAATTAGAGAGGGGAAAATATGACCAAGGAAAAACACTGCGTTAGAATATTATTATTTACTGTTTTTATGTTTTTTGCTCATACAGGATTGGCCGAGACCATTAATTTAAGTTCACCCACCATATTGGGCGAGCTTAACTTACCCAGCGCCCAGTTGAACAAAATAAAAGACGCCGTCATCAAAGCAATGGGCAGCAATATCGATACCGAAATCCAATGCGGCGAAGTCAAACTGGACTGCGTGGTACGGGCCGCCCGCCAATGGAATTACGAAGGAAGCACGTTTCGTGAAATAGTGGTCAATATTCACACAGTCGGACATGCATCGTTTACGGTGGAAAACGCCAAAGGTCAAGGGTGGCCTACAATTGCGGTGAATAGCGCGGGCCATAAACAAGCGAAAAAATAATCCTTAAACATAGAAAACCGCTAAGACGCAAAAGACTCTAAGCGATTCGGCTCGCTATTCTTGGCGGTTTTGATTCAATTATCATTCACGTCTTAACAACGCCGCCGACTCCACATGCGCGGTTTGGGGAAAAAAATCGAACACCGCCACTTTTACCGCACACCATCCCCGCTGAACAAAACCCGCCACATCCCGCGCCCACGTGTCGGTTTTGCAACCCACGGCAATCAACTCAGTAACATTCAAACGCTCCAAGCTGTCGATAAATTCTGGCAACTGCTCCGGCATGCCTCCGCGCGGTGGATCAATAATGGCCGATCGCGCTTCCGCGGGCGAGGTATTCTTTTGCCACTGCCGGGCTTTCTCGACCACCCAAGTAAATACGTCGCTCTTGTGAAACGTAATATTTTCTGGCCATTGAGCTGAAGTGTTTTCTGGTACAACCAAATCCACGCAATAGATATGTGGAGAATCCGGCGCAAGTCGTGTGGACAAATTGGCTGAACCACCGTATAGATCCAATACAGGTCGATGTTTGCTGATATTCTCCATTACCCACTGTTGCAAGTTGTGGTTTTGCTCGGAATTTACTTGCTGAAAATCGCTGGCTGCTATTGTATCGTCCCACGTACTACGCACCCCTCCACCAACAGACAATTCCAACTCCACTCTAAAAGGCTTGGAACGTAACCGCCCTTGTTCTCGAATCTTCTCGATATAAGCATTCAGTTCGTCGCGCGCGATAGCGCAGCGTTCAATGGGAACAATCGTATGGCTGGACCTGGCGTAAAATCCGACCACCTCATTATGGCCATGCAATTGAATACGATTGCGGTATGACCAGGTCTGTTCCGCCGGATATTCCTGCCAGCTCCGCGGGAGAGGCACTTTCACTCGGCTCAACGCTTCTTTAACGCCGTGCAACTTGGTTTGCCATTGCAGGACGTAGTCGATGTGTTGCCAATCGCAACCGCCGCAGCGGCCGAATACCGGGCAGTGCGGCGGTCGCCGTTGCGCCGACGGTTCCAATACTTCCAACAATTCGGCTTGGGCGAATTTACTCTTTTGGCTGACGATGCGCGCTTTTACCAGGTCACCGGGCGCGGTGAAAGGAATAAATACCACGCGACCTGAGTCGTCTTTGGCCACACCATTACCGGCGCGCGACAAATCATCCACGCGAAATTCACAGACACGCTGTTGGGGTGGTGGCGGGCGGTGTGACCGAGATCGAAACTTGGATTTTTTCACGTTACCTAAAAACGCCGGGGATTTATTCGATCAGCTGTTCTTTCGGTAGGAGCAATTTTTCCAGCATCTCGGGATTATTGTTTTTTACAGCCGCAATTAATGCTTCAGCGGTTTGCAGCAGCAAGTCATCATCGCCCGCCAATACATTGGATAAATCCTCTTTCAGCAAAAACCGCACCCCACCGGACAGGGGAGACTCTTCCAGTTTGGCAAGGCTGATACCGGGATATTTTTCCTCCAGCCGCGTTTTCATCAGCCTATAGAAATGGTCGATAGACTCGTGTGTCGGCGCCCATTGCCGACCCAATGCTCCTAACGCCAGTGCATCAGCAATAACATTCAGTGTTTGCATTGATCACCTCACATGGTGGTTTCCAGAATTGTAGCAGTATATAGTGAGCATTTGATTCTACCAACAAGATCAGCGTCATGCCGCCTCAGAAGTTAACAACGGAAGATAAAATCGAAGCCTTGCGCCAGTGTATTGAACAAGGCCCAAAACCCCAAGCGCAAGGGTGCTTAAAAAAAGCTCTGAAAGAAAAAAGCAACTTCCTGGTGGCCAAAGCCGCGGAGTGGGGCGCGGAACAACTGGGGTATGACTTAATCACGGATTTAATTGAAGCTTTCGAGCGCTTTATGAACGATGCCATAAACACCGATAAAACCTGCGCGGCAAAAAGAGCTATAGCAAGGGCCTTATACGACTTGGAATACGACAACGC
>JASFLF010000015.1:0-14693 GCA_050118235.1 Gammaproteobacteria bacterium
CGCGCTCTCCCCGCAAGGTGGCGAGTTGATTCGGCATAGGGTGGTTTCGCCCCGGAACGACTATCAGGCGACCATAAACACCATTGCGGCTCTGGTAGCGCAAGTGGAAAGCGAACTGGATGCGACCGGCAGTGTGGGTATTGCCACCCCCGGCGCATTGTCCAATGAGACCGGCCGGTTAAAAAATTCCAATTCGGTGTGGTTAAACGGTCAGCCTGTGCGGCGAGATTTAGAAATCGCTCTAAAACGACCCGTACGCATCGCCAACGACGCCAATTGCTTTGCCCTGTCGGAGGCCACTGATGGAGCGGCTGCGGGAGCGGATGTGGTGTTTGGTGTTATTGTGGGCACCGGAACCGGCGGCGGGGTTGTTGTTCATGGGCGGCTTATCAATGGTGTCAACAGCATTGCCGGCGAGTGGGGGCACAATCCGCTGCCCTGGGTTTCGCCGCAGGAACTGCCGGGACCGTCTTGTTATTGTGGCAAGAGCGGTTGTATTGAAACCTATTTGTCCGGGCCGGGCATGGCCAATGATTATTTCGCCTTGACTGGTTCCATACTTCAAGCCGAAGACATCGTGCGCGAAGCGGCCGCGGGCAATGCCTACGCCAAACAAACTCTGCAACGCTACGAGCAGCGCATGGCCCGGGCGCTGGCCAGCGTTATCAACGTGCTCGATCCGCAGGTAATCGTGTTGGGTGGAGGCATGTCGAATATAAGCCAGTTATACGAGACAGTGCCCAAAGTATGGAGTCACTACGTTTTTTCAGATCGTGTGGCAACCCGCTTGGTGGCCCCCAAATTTGGCGATTCCAGCGGCGTGCGCGGCGCCGCCTGGCTGTGGTAATGGGGGCGGGCGTTCTACACTAACGGTTTAAAAAAAACCTTAGACTTACGTTGAAAGTTATACAACGACTGGCGTTGCATGGGCAGATCATCGATGTCCCCTTGTTGAAAGCCGCGTTCCTGAAACCAATGCATGGAGCGGGTGGATAACACGAATAATTGTTCGACAGCGTTCTGGCGGGCTTTTTGCTCCACATAATGCAATAGCGCATCCCCCCGGCCGCTGCCTTGATAGGCCGGGTGCACAGCCAAACAGGCCAGTTCCGCCGTCTTGTTTTCAGGGTAAGGATAATAAGCGGCACAGCCGATGATCATGCCATCGCGCTCAACGACAATAAAATGGTTAATTTCCATTTCCAGTTTCTCCCTGGAACGGCGCACTAGTATGCCTTCGTCTTCCAGCGGCGCAATGACTTCCAAAATGCCCGCAACATCTTCAATGTGAGCTTGGCGAGTGCCTTCGTATAAGTCGGCGCTCACCATGGTGCCAACACCGTCGCGAGTAAACAGCTCTTGCAGTAACGCCCCGTCGGTGTGGCGGCTGACCACGTGAACCCGGCGCACGCCGCTGCTGCACACGCGCACGGCGCTGCGTAGGATGCGTTGAGTCTGGCGCGGGAGCTTGGCTGTCTCATCCAGCAATTCGCTGGCTTTGGCTAAGGACAATTCTCGAATAGTGCGATTGTTGGAATCTTGTAAGGGTTCATCTTCAGTCAGATAAATCAATTTTTCCGCTTTTAAGGCGATAGACACCGCCGTGGCCACATCTTCGGCGCTTAAATTGAACACTTCGCCGGTGGGCGAATATCCCACGGGAGACAGTAAGGCTATAGAGCCATCGGCTAACTGTTTATGAATGGCGGCGGCATTTATTTTGCGCACTTCGCCAGTGTGTAAGAAATCGACACCGTCCCGAATTCCATAAGGTTTGGCAATGACAAAATTGCCGGACACCACTTGTAACTGGGCGCCGGCCATGGGAGAGTTGGACAATCCCATGGACAGCAGCGATTCCACTTCCACCCGAATGGCCCCCACGGCTTCTTTAACGCATTGCAACGCGAGATCGTCGGTGATGCGTAAGTCATTGGCGTACTCGAATTTTGCGCCGGCTCTTGTCAAGCGCTGTTCGATCTGCGGGCGGGCGCCATGCACTAGCGCCAAGCGAATTCCCAAACTGTCCAGCAATGCGATGTCATGAATCAAATGCGCAAACTGGGGATCATCCACCGCTTCACCGTTAAATACGATTACGAAGGTTTTACCGCGAAATGAATTAATATACGGTGAGGATTCGCGAAATTGGTGGACAAAAAGATTGCTCTGATTTTTCTGTTTCAACGGTTAGTTTTCCAATTATGGTCTGAGATTTAATTTCAATGCCGGCTTCCGTGCCTTGGTTTCCGCAGTGTCTCACGATGGTTGGCGGCTTTTGTAGCGGAATTTTAGCGTATATCATGATCGAAAAACCAACATTCCCCTGAATTTTAGTCATTTAGCGCACAAGGAGGCTGTACTTTCATACGTACGAAAGTGTTTAGGTGGTACACGTAGCGCTCGCCGAGGGATTTTTATCTACGATTATTGTTATGGAAATAAGTCGAGTTTTTTGATACTGTGGCGCGATATTTCGCCATTGCCGGCGAATCACTGGGAATTTTGCCGCAAGCCATTGCCGTCCATGGATACTATCTATGAGTGCCACGAATGGTAAAATTCGCTAAGTGGCGTTAAATTTTTTTATAACTAGTCAAACGTGGGGAGATCGAGTTATGGAACGTAATGTTACTCTAATCGTTAATGCGGTATGCATCATTGTTATTGGTTTTATGTTGGTAACACACGCTCATTTCTAACAACCACTGTGGATTGATTCACATACCACAAGCAGTACAACTAGTGTAGTTTGTAGTAGTTAGAGATTAGCAGTTTGTAGTCGTTAGCAGGCAAGTGGGGACTTGCCTGCAATGAGATTTCCGTAAAATGCTAAGCGCGGCCACAGGTAAATAAATCTAACCGGCGACGCTGCAAGGGCGGATGTTATTCGGCTTATAGTTTGTATCGTTAAGTCCAATTTACTGGATCATTTTTGTTGGTGAAGCTGAATAGTGTGATTGATCGTACGCTGGTAAGCGGAAGAGCCAAACAGCGTAAACGGTAAATAACCATATCGAATAATAACAACACAACTCTCCAAGGGAAGGGCCCCACCACTATATCCAGCTTAGGTCCAGCTTGAGTTCTGCCAGGGATTGTGACGCAGGGCGCAGCGGTAAAGACACTTTGTAATCGATACATTTAGTTATCGTATTTTAGTGACGTCGTTTAAGCCATTTTGGCTAATGGGTGGACGTTTCAGATTATTTTAAACATCATGGGTGAGATATTTTTTTGAAAATATCAATGTGCATGGGTTAGTAAGAGGGTAACGTGGGTTATTGGGGCAAAATAATCGGTGCCTTCTTTGGCTATTTGGTCGGCGGGGCGGTTGGCGCATTGCTGGGGCTGGTCATTGGTCATATTTTCGATAAAGGACTACAAGGCAAGCACTATCTCAAATTTACGCAGCTCACGCCAGATGTGCTGGTACAAATTCGCGGCGAATTTTTCACCGCTACGTTTGCGGTAATGGGATATATTTCCACTATTGAAGAACGTCACGCCGAAGACAAAATCAAGCTCGCTAAGCATATCATGGATCGCATTGGTTTAAGTGAAGATCGCCGCGGCGACGCTTTACGCTTGTTTCAAGAAGGACAAAAGCCGGATTTTCCCTTGCAAACCATTATCGGGCAATTTTACGTGGCGTGTAAAAATGAGCCCAGCTTGTTGGAAATGTTTATGGAGATTCAATTGTATGCGGCGCACTATTTCGGCAAGATCAATCCGTTGGTGAAACAAACCCTGTTGACCGTATGCTATCAATTGGATATGGGTAACGGCGATTACAATCGTATCGAACGCATGGTAAAGGCTGAATACCAATCACCCGCTCCTGCGCCCAAAGCCAAAACGAATTCGAAAAAGCCTAGAATCTGGCGCGGTAAGTCCGCGGGACTGGAAGCGGCCTATGCCATATTAAACACCACACCCGATGCATCTGACGAAGAAGTGAAAGCCGCTTATCGCCGCTTAACCAGCAAGCACCATCCAGACAAGCTAGTAGCCCAAGGTATGTCGGAAGAACTGCTAAAAACCGCTGAAGAAAAAACCCGCCTGATTCGCGCGGCGTATGAGCGGATCCGTGAGGTGCGGGATTTTTAACTTTCTCTTACATACTATGTATTTCGATTTAACGGGTTTTTATGTTCGTTTCACAGATAGCGGCCTGCACCAGCGATCGCTATCACGATTAGGCCCAGGGTGAGGTTCAACGCAACCAATTTGCGGATTAACGCCAAAGCGTTGGCCGCGCTTGTGATGTCGCTATTGGCTAGAGCGTGTCGCATACGGCGGTAAGGCAAGAAAAACACCAACATAAAAATCAAAATCATCACCCAGCCAATGCCGTGCATCAATTTTAAATCCAGGCCTATCGAGCTAAAGTCGCCCCAGATTTGCATAATCATCCAGTAACCGGAAAGCGGAATTACGACTATCGCGATCCACACCCAAAGAAAAAACCGCTTAAAAGTTTGTAGCCATAACTCCAGTCGCACCGGGGGCTCCAGGATTTGCGCCGCTACGGGACGTAATGCCATGTACGCGAAGAACATGCCGCCAACCCAGATGGTGGAAGTGATCAAATGCAAAGCTATGGCAATAGGTACGGTCATAAATTTCTCCTGGAATGAACGCGGTTTAATTATTATTAAGTGTTGTTATGGGGTGGCATCCACCGGTTGTATTGCTGAGGGCGTCATTTGCACGTCCATGCTGGGAGCAAGCTTGGTTAGCCAGCCCCGAATTCGCGATAGCAACGTTTGTTCAGCGCCTCGGAATGTATAATCAGCGCCTATTATATGGATTTGCTTGTATTTGTCATAGCCGGGTTTCGTCATGGCGGTTTTGCGGGTTTCGGCCAGATCGAGCACGTGCTGCGGACTCCGGTCCGGCACGATATCAAGAAAAGCGATCTTAATGCCGGCCGCCAAATCGCGGTTGGCATCGCGATCCATCCACAATGGATTTGCGGGTGAGATCAGGTTTAACGTCACAACGGCGCTAATGGTATTGTCAGCGGATTGTTTGGCTATAAATCGGCCGGCCATTACCGCACCAAATTGATGGCCTATCAATACAAGATTAAATATGCGCTTTTTTTGGTAGTAGGTGATTGCCGCTTGGATGCGACGGCTGATTTCCTCCTCCAGGCTTTGCCATTGCGCCGTATCGTTGCGTGTTGGCTCATATGCCGGCGCTGTGGGAAGTTGGATGGACAAAGTATGCCATCCATAGCGGGGCAGGTTTTGGCGCAAGGGTGATATTACGTCCGGCCAATCGGCGTGGCCATCCAAGTCGTGTAATAAAATAATACCACCACGGGATTTTTTGCCTTGAGCTTCTAGAAAAATGCCTAAAAACGGTTGTTCGGCACCTAATTGGACCGCGTTGCCGACGGAAAGCGCAGCCACAAGCTCTTTGCTCAATCGTTGTTCGGCACGTGTCACTTGCGCCAGAGTTGTATTGCCCACGATCCATGGCGTGACCAATAACAGGCAGAGAAAATTCTTCACGATACATCCTTCTATTTGTGAAATGTTGTTTTCTTAAAAACAAAACAATTAGATAGCGCGTGTTATGCCAATATAGGCTTAGAAAAACAAGGGTTAAGCAAAAAGCTGAAAATTCTGCGTTAATGAGGTAAAGTGCGCTGTTCTAATTTCAAACCCCGGACGTATCTACCGAACGAACATCTATCGAACAAAAAGAGGTCAGAACTATGTCAGATTACCAAATTGCACCGTCTATCTTATCAGCCGATTTTGCCCGCCTTGGGGAAGAAGTGACCACTGTACTGGAAGCCGGCGCTGATATTGTGCACTTCGATGTTATGGATAATCACTACGTGCCGAATCTGACTATTGGTCCGTTAGTCTGTGAAGCATTGCGCAAACACGGCGTCACCGCGCCCATCGATGTGCATTTGATGGTTAAGCCGGTAGATCGCATTATTCCTGATTTTGCCAAAGCCGGCGCGACGTACATTACGTTTCATCCCGAGGCCAGCGAGCACGTGGACCGCAGTTTGCAGTTGATCCGGGACAACGGCTGTAAATCCGGTTTGGTGTTCAATCCGGCGACTCCTTTGGATTATCTAAAATATGTGATGGACAAAGTGGATATGGTGTTACTAATGTCGGTGAATCCCGGATTCGGCGGTCAAAAATTTATCCCGAATACTTTAAGTAAGCTGCGCGAGGCTCGCAAGCTCATAGACGAGAGCGGCAATAACATCCGTCTTGAAATAGACGGCGGAGTAAAGGTGGATAATATTCGGGAAATTGCCGCAGCCGGTGCCGATACGTTTGTGGCGGGTTCTGCCATTTTTAACACCGAAGATTATAAAGCGACTATTGATGCCATGCGCGATGAGTTGGCGAAAGCCAAAAAATAGCGTTCGATTGAGCGGTTTTAATCGCATTTTGAGTTGCAGATTTAGTAATAATTTAGTGATTGAATAGGCAGTAGCATGGCAGTAATGACGTATAACACAATTTCCAAACCGCAAATGATTCTCATCGATGTGGATGGCACCTTAGTCGATAGCGTACCGGATTTAGCCTATTGCATCGACGAAATGATGAAAGCCTTGAACATGCCCAAGCGCGGCGAAGCCAATGTGCGTAATTGGGTGGGTAACGGCGTGGAACGGTTGGTGAGGCGTGGCTTGATCGGTGAGTTGGACGGTGAGCCGGATGAGGCTTTATTCGAAAAAGCCTATCCCATTTTTCTCGATTTATATAAGAAAAATACCAGTGAGCGCAGCGTATTGTATGCCGGTGTGCGTGAAGGGCTGGATTATTTGAAGGCCAGTGGTTATGCGTTAGGGTGCGTCACCAACAAAGCCGAAATATTTACCCTACCGTTATTGAAAGATATGGGCGTGCATGACGATTTTAAGATCATCATTTGCGGCGATACTCTGGAGAGAAAAAAACCCGATCCTTTGCCGTTACTGCATGCTGCGCAGTTTTTTAACACGCCACCGGATCAGGCTTTGATGATTGGTGATTCCATGAGTGACGTCAAGGCGGCCCGGGCAGCGGGTTTTCATATCATATGCATGAGTTATGGCTATAATCATGGTTTGGACATTCGGGATTCCCATCCCGATGCCGTAATCGACTCCATGGCCGAATTGCGGCAGCTATTGTAACTTGGTTGGGGTAAAAGCAGTCGCGGATATCATAGGGTTAACCATAGTAGGCAAAGCAAAAAAAATGGCTTACGCTAAAAAATTCGAATCGGGAAGTGATCAATGGGCTTGGCCATGGCGATGGTGGCTGTGGCGGTTGGTAAAGTTGGTTTAATTAACGTTAGTTTCATTAACGTTAGTTACAACGTTAGTCGTGAATGCCTTAGTCAACCCAATGTCGAAATTTTTTAGGTGAGCTATAATGAACGAACAGCAATTTGCGGAATATTCACAACAAGGTTACAACCGCATTCCTCTCAGTAGACAAGTGCTGGCGGATCTTGAGACTCCGTTGAGCACGTATCTGAAATTGGCGAATCTGCCGTATTCCTATTTGTTTGAATCCGTACAGGGCGGTGAGAAGTGGGGCCGCTATTCCATAATCGGTCTGCCGTGTAAGACCGTGATTCGCGTATCGGACAAGACCGTGAGCGTTCATGTTGACAACAAATTAGCGCAGCAAGCCCAGGTTGACGATCCGCTGCAATGGATAGAGTCTTATCACGGCGGATTTAAAATCCCGGACCTACCGGGGCTGCCGCGCTTTACCGGCGGCCTGGTGGGTTATTTTGGCTACGATACCATTCGCTACATTGAGCCGCGCCTAAGCGAGTGCTCCAACCCGGATACCTTGCAAACACCCGATATCTTTTTAATGTTGTCCGAGGAAGTGGTAGTGTTCGACAATCTCTCCGGCAAACTCGTGCTGGTGGTGTATGTGGATCCCAGCCTGCCGCAGGCGTATCAGCAAGGTGAACGTCGTCTTAACGCGCTGAGCGAAAAATTGTCCCAACCGCTAGCCCACAAGATCTCCACGCAGCCGCCGCAGACCGTGCAGGAGTCGGATTTTATTTCCGGATTCACGCAAACCGGATTCGAGCAAGCCGTACAGCGTGCCAAACAATACATTGTCGATGGCGATGTGATGCAAGTGGTGTTATCGCAACGCTTGTCGATTCCGTTTAAAGGCAAGTCCCTGGATTTATACAGGGCGCTGCGGTGTCTAAATCCTTCGCCTTATATGTATTACATCAACGCCGAAAATTTTTTCATTGTCGGATCGTCACCGGAGATTCTGACCCGTGCCGAAGACGGCGAAGTCACGGTGCGACCTATTGCCGGAACGCGGCATCGCGGCCGTACGGAGGAGGAAGATAAAGCCCTGGAGCAAGACCTGTTGGCCGATCCCAAAGAACGGGCCGAACATTTGATGCTGATCGACTTGGGTCGCAACGATGTCGGGCGAATCGCCGAGACCGGCAGTGTCAAGTTGACGGAAAAAATGCTGGTGGAACGTTACTCTCACGTTATGCATATCGTGTCCAATGTCGTGGGTAAGCTTAAGCCCGGGATGAGCGCAATGGACGTGTTGCGCGCCACGTTTCCTGCCGGCACTTTAAGCGGCGCTCCAAAGATCCGCGCCATGGAAATCATCGACGAACTGGAACCGGTAAAACGTGGTATTTATGCCGGAGCGGTGGGTTACATCGCCTGGGATGGCAATATGGATACCGCCATCGCCATACGAACGGCGGTCATCAAAGACCAGATGCTGCATATTCAAGCCGGTGCCGGCATTGTATACGATTCAGTTCCGGAAAAAGAATGGGAAGAAACCATGAATAAAGGGCGTGCGATTTTTAAAGCTGTCGCCATGGTGGAGGCGGGGTTGGACCGTGCCGAGTCCATATCGTAATGAGGAGCTGTCATGAAGTGTCATAAGGAAGCGAGGGAGTTGCTATGTTGCTGATGATCGATAATTACGACTCGTTTACTTACAACCTGGTGCAATATTTTGGCGAGTTGGGCGCGGACGTGCGGGTTTTTCGTAATGATAAGATTACCTTGCAGGAGATTGAAAAACTGGCGCCAGACCAATTAGTCATTTCACCGGGTCCGTGTACGCCCAATGAGGCTGGTATTTCGGTGCAAGCCATTGGGAATTTCGCCGGAAAAATCCCGATTTTGGGGGTTTGTTTAGGGCACCAAAGTATCGGACAATGTTTCGGTGGCAAAATCGTGCATGCCAAAGCGATTATGCACGGCAAAACGTCTATGATTCATCATGACAATAAGGGCGTATTCGCGGGATTGAGCAATCCCTTTGAAGCAACACGCTATCATTCATTGGTGATTGAACCGGCCAGTTTGCCGGAATGTTTGCAAATCACCGCGTGGACCAACAATGAGCACGGCGAACTGGATGAAATTATGGGTGTGCGGCACAAAACGTTGCCCATTGAGGGAGTGCAGTTTCATCCCGAATCCATATTAACTGAACACGGTCACGACATGTTGAGAAATTTTTTAATACAATCCCAAACACAGATTAGTCCATAAAATAAACGAGGGTAGTAGATAATGGAAATGCCAGCAGCAATTTCCGCAGTCATTGATCATAGGGATTTAACCGCCGCAGAGATGCAAGCGGTGATGCACCGCATCATGAGTGGGGAAGCGACACCGGCTCAAATCGGCGGATTTTTGGTGGGCTTGCGCATGAAAGGCGAGACTGTGGAAGAAATCGCCGCCGCCGCCGCAGTCATGCGCGAACTGGCCACTAAGGTGAGCGTGTCCGGGTCGCATTTGGTGGACACCTGCGGCACCGGCGGTGACGGTGTGAAAACCTTTAATATTTCCACGGCCAGCGCGTTTGTGGTTGCCGGCGCCGGCGGTAAGGTGGCCAAACACGGTAACCGCTCAATCTCCAGTAAATCCGGCAGCGCCGATGTACTGGAAGCGGCCGGTGTCAATCTTGAACTCAGCCCGGAACAAGTGGCGCAATGCATCAACGACGTGGGGGTGGGTTTTATATTTGCGCCCAAACACCACAATGCCATGAAGTACGCCATTGGACCGCGCCGTGAGATGGGCGTGCGTACCATTTTTAATGTCTTGGGTCCGCTTACCAATCCCGCCGGCGCGCCCAGCCAAGTGGTGGGTGTGTTTAGCAATAAATGGGTCGAGCCCTTGGCCAAGGTATTGGCCCGCTTGGGCAGTCATCACGTGATGGTGGTGCACGCCGAAGACGGCATGGATGAAATCAGTATCGCGGCGTCGACGTTTGTGGCCGAAGTGAAGCAAGGCAAATTGCAGACCTATATGGTGACGCCGGAGCAATTTGGTGTCTCCCGGGGCGATGTGTCTCAACTGGTGGTGGAAGACGCGGCGCAGTCTTTGCTGTTAATGCGCCAGGTATTCGATAATACGCCGGGGCCCGCAAGAGATATTGTATCGCTCAATGCCGGGGCGGCAATCTATGTGGCCGGTTTGAGCAATACCCTGGAGGCGGGGGTCAAATTGGCGCAAGAGACCATTGCCAGCGGCACTGCCCGGGAGAAATTCGACGCCTTGATCGCCCTCAGTAAAAGTCTTTCCGCTGTTCTGTAAGCAAATCATGAACAATACCCCGGATGTATTGAAAAAAATCCTGCGGCGCAAGAAAGAGGAAATTGCCGAACGGGCGCAAGCTTGCAATCTCCAGGAACTCCGGCAAAAAGTCGCAGATGCCGCGCCGCCGCGGGGCTTTTTAGCAGCCATCCGATCGGTCTTGGCAAACCGTCAGCCGGCCATTATTGCGGAAATTAAAAAAGCATCACCCAGTCAAGGTGTGATTCGCGACCCGTTTGATCCCGCGCAAATTGCCCGTTCGTACCAAAGCGGCGGCGCTACGTGTTTGTCGGTACTTACCGATCATGATTTCTTTCAAGGTAGTGAAGCGTATCTGGCGCAAGCCAAGCAAGCCTGTAACCTGCCGGTTTTGCGCAAAGATTTTATGATCGATCCCTATCAAGTGTTTGAAGCGCGGGCTATTGGTGCCGATTGTATTTTGCTTATTGTGGCTGCCTTGGACGATGCTGTATTAGGCGAGTTAGCGCAATTGGCAACCCAATTAAAGTTGGATGTGTTAGTGGAAGTGCACGACGCCGCTGAACTACAGCGGGCATTGCAATTGCCGCTGCCGCTCATCGGGATAAATAATCGCAATTTGCGTACTTTTGAAACCAGCTTGGATACGACGTTGCAGCTGTTGGCTGACATTCCCGAGGGTCGAATTGTGGTCACGGAAAGCGCCATTCACAGCCGGGAGGATGTGGCAACCATGCGTGAGCACGGTGTCAACGCGTTTTTAGTGGGTGAGGCATTTATGCGAGCCGCAGAGCCCGGCGAAAAACTGCAGGAACTGTTTTACCGCTGAATACGCCAGTCCCGCCCAGCGGGCGGGCATGACGACCGCCGTCTGTCAGCGGGTATTGAATACGACGATGGTTTTACCGCTGGCGGAGATCAAATCCTGATCTTCCAGGGACTTTAGTACCCGGCCCACCATTTCCCGCGAACAACCCACGATGCGCCCCAGTTCTTGGCGGGTAATGCGGATTTGCATGCCGTCGGGATGGGTCATGGCATCAGGTTCTTTGCATAAGTCGATTAAGGTTCGGGCCACACGGCCGGTGACATCCATAAACGCTAAGTCGCCGACTTTTTGACTGGTTTTGCGCAAGCGTAAAGCCATTTGTGCCGCCAATTCGAACAAAATTTTCGGGTCACTTTCAGCCAGTTGCCGAAAACGGGCGTAACTGATTTCCGCCAACTCGCATTGGCTGCGGGCGCGGACGAAGGCGCTGCGGTTTTGTTGTTCGCCGAATAAACCCATTTCGCCAAAAAAATCACCCGCGTTCAAATACGCCAGCACAATCTCATGACCGGATTCGTCTTCGATTAATACCGTTACCGAACCTTCCACAATGTAATACAATACATCCGGTTTATCACCTGCATAGATAATCAAGCTTTTGCTGGGGTAACGACGCCGGTGACAATGTTCTAAGAAGTTACTTATGGTTTTGTTTTCTTCCGGCGGCCGAATGAGCGGCATACTTTTTTTCATTGCGCTTTGCATGGAAACTATCACCTTTTGCTATGAGTATCGGCTATCAGTCTGGTTGCAAGACCAGTAAAGCCGGATTCTGTGAATTAGGCTGTGAAAATGCTCAACGTTTTCGATATTGCAAACTTTTAGTTGAACGCTTTGGTTTATGTGAAGCAAAATTGGTGCCGGCTTTGGCAGGATGTTGTGAAGTGCGGGCATGAGTGCAATTAATAAAGATGTTACCGGTTAATAACTGCATGGGGAGATCAAGCCATGAAAGCGCGGATTAAGTGGATTCAAGATGCGGAATTTGTGGGAGAGTCGGGCAGCGGCCACTCCGTCGTAATGGATGGTCCGCCGGATTTTGGCGGCAAAAATCGCGGCGTGCGTCCTATGGAAATGATATTACTGGGACTGGGAGGCTGCACTGCGTTTGATGTGGTGCATATATTGAAAAAAGCCCGTCAACCGGTCGTCGATTGTGTGGTGGAATTACACGCCGACCGCGCCATGCAAGATCCTAAAGTATTTACCCGCATCCATATTCACTACATTATTACCGGCAGTGGATTAAAGCAAAACCAAGTGGAACGCGCAGTACGCTTGTCCACCGAAAAATATTGTTCGGCGTCGATTATGTTGAGTAAGGCGGTGGAAATTTCCCATGATTATGAAGTCATCGATACAGGCACAACAGTGTAAATTGAGTTATTATGCGCCACGCTTATGTACTCTACACGTGGGTCTAAACGCCAATGACTAAACCTCCAGCTACTGCCGGAATGCGCCATGTCGCGCTGAACGTCAGCGATGTACAAACCTGTGAGCGGTTCTATGTGGATTTGCTGGGTATGGAAGTAGAGTGGCGGCCAGACGAAGATAATGTTTATCTGTCCTCCGGAAACGATAACCTGGCATTGCATCGCAGCCAGCGGGCGCCGGATGGTCAGCAATCCCTGGATCATATTGGTTTTGTCCTTAAAAATCCGCAAGATGTGGATGCATGGTGTGAATTTTTAAAGACTCATGGAGTCGAAATCAAATCTGAGCCCCGCACCCATCGCGACGGGGCCCGGAGTTTTTATTGTTATGACCCAGAAGGTGTTTTGGTACAGTTGATTTATCATCCACCCATCGCGGGGAAATACTAAACGCTAAGAGACAATTTGCCTATCATTAACAACACCGCCGGCTGATCTCCGGCGAATTACCATGAGAGTGCTGCCCAGTGACCGAGTCATCGAAAAACAAATTAAAACTTAAAGACTTCAATAACCTCACCAAGGTCTTGAGTTTTAATATTTACGACATTTGTTATACGCAATCCGAGCAACAGCGCCGTCAATATATCGAATATATTGATGAAGAATATAACGCCGAGCGCTTGACCAATATTTTAAAAGACGTATCGGGGATCATTGGCGCCAACATCTTGAATATTGCTCACCAGGATTACGAGCCCCAAGGGGCCAGTGTGACTATGCTCATCAGTGAGGAGCCCACCGGCACAGAACTCATCAGCAATTCCGAAGCGCCCGGCCCGCTGCCCGATTCGGTGGTGGCCCACCTGGATAAAAGTCACCTGACCGTTCACACCTATCCGGAAAGCCATCCGGAAAACGGTATCAGCACGTTCCGAGCGGACATCGATGTGTCCACTTGCGGCAAAGTGTCACCGTTGAAGGCGTTGAACTACTTGATTCACAGTTTTGATTCGGACATTGTCACCATGGATTACCGGGTGAGGGGATTTACCCGCGACGTATATGGCAACAAGCACTATATCGATCACGATATCAATTCCATACAGAACTTTATTGCCAGAGACACCAAAGACCATTATCAAATGATTGACGTGAACGTCTATCAGGAGAATATTTTTCACACCAAGATGATGTTGAATCAATTTGATTTGGATAATTATTTGTTTGGTGTCAATGCCAGTGATTTAAGCGACGATAGTCGTGAGGAGATCAGAAATCGTCTCAGTCACGAAATGCTGGAAATATTCTACGGCCGCAATATTCCGATGTAGTTTCCGCAGTTGTTATAGTTTGTTCCGACAGAACTCCTGTGCCGTGGAGGCTGGGCTATCAAAACCAATAAGCGGTTTTGGTCATGACTTTTGAAGCCAGTTGCATGGCCTTTTTTATGGGTGCTGGCAGTTCGGCGCCGCCGGATTTTAACGCACTGGTGGCGTGACTGCCTTCATCGGTCTTCATTTGCTGCAATATGGCGCGGGTTTTTTGATCGCTTTCCGGCAGCCGTTTTAAATGGCTATCCAAGTGGTTTATCACCTGGCGTTCAGTTTCCGCCACAAAACCCAAACTCCATTTATCCCCGGCCGCACCGGCCGCCGCACCAATAGCCACTGAGCCCAGGTACCAAAACGGATCCAGTAAACTGGTGCCTTTTCCTAATTCAGTGGCGCGCTTTTTACACCAATCCAAATGATCGTTTTCTTCCAGCGCGGCTTGTTCCATCTGGATGCGCACTTTGGGTAAGCGGGCAGTTAGGGCCTGGCCCTGATAAAGCCCCTGGGCGGCCACCTCTCCAGCGTGGTTGATGCGCATAAAGCGACCCGCCAAGTCTTTTTCGCTTTTTGACAGGTCGTGC
>JASFLF010000016.1:0-14640 GCA_050118235.1 Gammaproteobacteria bacterium
TAAAAATCGCAGCGACACACATTGGATATTGCGGGTCGAATCAAGCAACAATGGTTCGACTCAGCAACCCTTGGTTACACGGTTTAAGGAAATGGCGCTGCCTGTATTCAACACCCATTGCCATCCGTTTCAAACATGTATTGATTTGGGTTTGTTTAGCAGTGTGAAACTCAGAGATGCCACGGCGGAATTGATCAAACATGGCTTTGGTTTAAATTCTTCCAATCTTATTCAAAATGCCAAGATAAGCGAACGCGAGTTTTAGTCGGCCAGGTGTTTTTGGCGCCTGTCGCGGTTCTTGGCGATATTCCCCTTGCTATATTGTTTTGCTAGCTTTTGAAAACAAAGACAAATCACAAAACCAGCCGTATACGGCTGGTTTTGTGATTGAGATGTTACTGCTTTAATAAGCGTTTTGTAATAGTTCCACAGCGGTAGCTGAGGACAACGCTATCGTCTTATTTGCCTTATTTTATTTGCTAATAGCGCGGTCAAACATTCTTTCCGCTTTTTCGTTGGCGCTTCTTGCTTCGCTCAATGCTTGATCGGCAGTGGATTTTGCGTCATTCGCGGCTGCCAAGGCTTGATCGGCTTTTTGTTCTGCGCGCATCGCAATATCACGAGCTTCAGCTGCCATCGTTCTGGCTTCTTGAGCAGTTGATTTAGCCTCATCAGCAGTGGTTTGAGCGGTTGCCACGGCGTCCGGCTCGGCGGTCGCTGCACAGCCGCCTAACCAAACCAATCCAGCACATGCTGCAATGACCAGAGCGTTTTGGTGTTTTAACATGGGTAGTCCCTCCTATTTAGCGTTTGTTTTTCTGAAGAAGCTTTTTCCTAACATGTTAAATTAGGAATTTCATATATTACCTTGAAATGTTGCCAACCATACGGGAAACATTTACATCTAGTCAACTTTTATTAATGGGCTGCTTACTTTTTGATCAGCTTGGATCACCTGTTCTCGCCGATTCAAAATAGTATTTAACAAAACGAACATATTCTATATTATTTTTCCTGACATTGTCTGAACTCTGGAAATAAATTAAGCTTAGCTTGATATACGTCAAAACAATGACAAATGCGCTTTTTTACCAGAGAACAGGATTCTGCATAAAAGCAAAAGGCTAATCAGATAAAATCATCTATAAAACATTCGAGTCTGTGGATTTGAAGGGGAAGCTAATGAATGCTAAGAACAAGACTATGTTATATATTCCATTATCATTATTGTTAATTATAGTCGCTTGTTCGCTCATCTTAATGATGTCCTCTTGTGCTTCACAAGCAACGTCAAATGCCGGTGCTGGGGAGGTTCCGGAAGCGGCACCAGCTAATGTCAGTACGCCAACGCAGGAAGTGCAGTCCGTGGCGGACACAGAAAGCGAAACAGCTGCGGAACAATCTGAACAATCCCAATCGGATGAGGTGGCGGCGCCAATACAAATCGCAACGATTGGCGAATCCTGCAAGCAACAACCCTACGTAAAATACGAAAAACAAGCGCGGCAGTATATCCAGCATGGCTGGGAAGCAACGAAGGCACAACGCTTTGGGGTTGGTTTTCGCGATGCCGCCGAATATGAAAAATGGAAAGACGTTCATGGGAAATTGTTTACTAAGGTATCTGATATCTGTGAACAACTCAGCAATTGTGTCAAAGAAAATCCGATGGACAAAGACCAAAAATGCGCTTCCGAAGCAAAACGATTGGAACAATGGCAAGGATTGGCCAAGCGGTTTGTGGACAAAGTGAAAATCGTGGAAAGTTCTCAACCGCCTATGCTGTGTTCGTTGACACCCTCGGCGGACGAACCCAGTCAATGTTATGCTCTATTGGCGGATCGGATTGAGCAGACCTGCCAATCGCCATCGTGCGCAACTATAGCCGGCTGCTTTCGAGGGGTGTATTTTCTCGATGACGCCATCAATCAAGCCAAACTGGCCTGTGGTTTTGTGGGTCAGGATTTATCCCAATGTCGAGGTTACATCGAGGAAACGGCCCGGCGTAAAGCCGAGGTGGAACAATGTCTCGATAAGTACAATCAAATGCAAGTGGAAATTTTGCCGGTAATCTGAATTATTGGCGCTTCCTGCCGGGCTGTCGCTAACGAAGAGACTGTTGCCAAATTTGCTGTCACATTATCTGCATCTCTGTCCTCTACACTTTAGTTCTATTGTCGACGGGAAACAAAAGCGCTTTAGACTTTGATTTTGGTCAATCGGAAATTCCAGTCATTGGCTACCATATTTACCATTATAACTACTATACTATTATCGATCATGAAACCATTCTATGTAATGAAATTGAAAATACTATCCTGTTTTAGGAGAAGCCCACTGACAAAACAGCAAGCGTTGGGTCTGATCGCAGGCATGGTCGCGGCATTGTCGAGTTGTGCCGCGGTAAAAGAAACTCAAACCGTCGAACAAACAGATGTCGATGCGACCCTCACTCAGGTGACCTCATCGCAGGGAAAAAAGGACGACGATAACAATTTAGCCAATGAACCAGCGTCGCTGGGAAAACTGCTGTATGAGAACCATTGTCATTCTTGTCACGAAAGTATGGTGCATATACGGGAAAAACATAAAGCAAAAACCTTCCAGGACATTCAATATTGGGTGGGGCGCTGGGCGATGGAGCTTGATGTTAAATGGTCCGCAGATCAAATAGATGCCGTGGTACAACATCTTAACGATACGTTTTACCACTATTAATACCAGTGCAAATTTAAAACTGTTTTACAGGCTGACGTATTGCTCCCGCTCCTCGAACTCCAATCATTCATATCACCACCTTTTCGATAAAATCGAAACAAGTGGAAGTATGGCAATATGCAGTTCATTGGTGCATGACCACCCGATAATTGATCTATATCAAGGAGCGAATGGGTAATGCATACGAAACTTAAACTATAAGAATTGTAGGGGGGATGATGGTATGAGTCAACCGACTCGATTTGTTAGTCTGCTGACGCGTAATACTCTGGCCCTGGTCTTGGCGGGCGGGAGAGGTTCTCGATTAAAACAACTGACATTATGGCGAGCAAAGCCAGCCGTGCCTTTTGGTGGCAAGTTTCGAATTATTGATTTTGCCCTTTCCAATTGCATTAATTCCGGTATTCGGCGAATTGGTGTACTTACTCAATACAAAGCGCATTCGTTGATTCAGCACATTCAGCGTGGATGGAGCTATTTGCGTGGCGAATTCGATGAATTCGTTGAGTTATTGCCGGCGCAACAACGAATAGAGACCTCATGGTATGAAGGTACCGCCGATGCGGTGTATCAAAATATCGATATCATTCGCTCGCATAAACCTGAGTATGTACTGATATTGGCGGGTGATCATATCTATAAAATGGACTATGGGCCCATGATCGCCCAGCATGTCGAATCCAACGCCGATCTGACAGTGGGCCTCATAGAAGTGCCGCTGGAACAGGCGAAATCATTTGGTGTGATGTCCGTGGGCAGCGACGGCAAGATTTCGGAATTTAATGAAAAACCGGAAAATCCACAACCTAAACCGGGATCACCGGACACGGCGATGGCATCCATGGGAATATATGTATTCAATGCCGACTTTTTAATTGAACAATTGTTGCAAGATGCCGCCAATGAATTTTCCAACCATGACTTTGGCAAGGACATCATTCCTAAAGTGATAAAAAAACATAATGTCTATTATTACCCGTTCGTGGACGTACAAACCGGTCAACAAAGTTATTGGCGCGATGTTGGGACGGTGGATGCCTTTTGGAAGGCCAATCTGGAATTGACAGCGATCACGCCTGATCTGAACTTATACGATGTGCACTGGCCAATTTGGACCTACCAGGAGCAATTGCCACCGGCCAAATTTGTCTTCGAAGAAGACGGGCGTCGCGGCATGGCGGTGGATTCCATGGTTTCGGGGGGGTGCATCATTTCCGGAGCGTGTATCCGCAATTCGCTGCTATTCTCCAATGTGCGCGTACAAAGTTTTTCGTTAGTGGAAAAATCGGTGGTTTTACCCGATGTGTATATCGGTGAAAACTGCAAAATAAAAAATGCGGTAATCGACCGCGGTTGTGTCATACCCGATGGCACAACCATTGGTTATGACGAGGAAGGTGATAAAAACACTTATTATGTCAGTCCGGGGGGGATAGTGTTGGTGATACCTGAAATGTTAGGCCAGCAATTGCATTATATTTGTTAGCATGTAATAAGAATTAAATACCGTTTTTTATAATATTTTCGGAAATCTGCCGCCGTATTAACCTTACTGCTCGAATACCTATAGAATTCAACTATAGTTATTAAGATGCTGGCTATTAGGTTCTTAAACCAGGAGTTGTTTAATTTGTATAAGTCCTTGAGAATTTGGAGAGAGCAATGAGGCAGTTGTTGTTGGAAGCACTTGTTTTTCCTCAAAATTATATTCGCGAGAGTTTGTTTTTGAGTAATTGTGTCCACGGCGGTAATTATCAGGTAGGCGAACAAACCTGCGAATCCTGTCTGCAAAAAGAGCCTTGCCATTGGTTATATTCCAATGACGAGTGTTCCAATCCGCACCGCAAATCCACTCCAGAACTGCTGCGATCGCTAGAGTATTCCCTTGACTATATCGACACGGATGCCGCCCATATGGGGCATAATATCGGTACCTGCTCCTGTCATACATGTCTTTGGCTTAAAAGCGCCGAAAACCTACTGAGTTTATATCAAAAGATAAAGCGGTCTACTCATCTTGAGATTGCGGCCAACAATTCTTGATTGCTATTCTAAGGAGTATCACCCGTGAATGTACAAGCCGCAGCAATTTCCCTGCAAGGAAAAAACTTTGCCGTAGTCCTGGCACAACTGGATTTGATACACAACCCCGGTGAAGCCGATCTCGCCATTGATACGCTGCAACCCAAATTTGGCGGAGTCCCTGTAATATTGATGGCGCAGAAAGAGGACGGTACGCCGGTATATTATGGTGAACAAGACCTGGTACAATTATTGGAAGACTTGCCAGTAGATAAAATGCCCTGGAAAGAATACCAATTTAAATAATCCGCTTCAGCGAAAATCCTCCATTTCACTCTAATTGAACCCAAAATATTATGGACTGTTCATATAACATCATCAAACAACGCCCGGGACGCAGATTACAACCTTTGCTTTTCCTGATAGCGCTAGTCCTTGGAAGTCAATTTTTTGTTTCCACTGCGTACAGTCAAGATCAGGAACAACGTGAACTGGAACGGGCCTTGAGTTACGTATTGTTACCCAAGCCGACCGGTTTGAAACCTTTCCACTTAAACGACCAAAACAATAAGTCATTTGGTCTGGAAGAGTTAAAAGGCAAGTGGACTTTTATGTATTTTGGTTATACTTCGTGTCCGGATGTATGCCCCCTGACTACGGATGAATTAAATATAGTCGCAAAGAAATTAGCGGCTGAACCGGCTTATAAACGGGATACTCAATTTGTATTTATTTCCGTCGATCCGTATCGGGATACCCCTGATTTGTTAAAAAAATTCACCAGCTATTTTGATTTTGATTTATTGGGATTGGTGGCGCCCGTCAAAACTCTCAATGAATTAACGGATCAACTGGGTGTGTTTCATCGCCGTTTGATCGTGAAGGACCGAGAGACTCAGCAACAAGAATACGCCGTAGAACACAGCTCGGATATATATCTCATCGATCCGCAAGGCAGGCCCGTGGCAAAATTTACCGCCCCCCATTATGGCAAAGAGATTGCGCAACTGTATGTGAAAATTCGTCAAATGGCGCGATCAAAGCCCAATAGCGTTTGATGCATTTAAGCACGGGAAACAAACTCTGAATTTGAAGTATTGATTTTAATTTTTTCGCCGGGGCTGAGATATTCGGGAACTTGCACTACCAATCCCGTCGACATGGTGGCGGGTTTAGTGCGGGCCGAGGCCGATGCACCTTTAATACTGGGGGCGCAGTCGATAATTTCCATGGCTACAGTGCCGGGCAATTCCACCCCTAATAGAATGCCATCTGATACCAGTCCCATAACGCCTTCCGAACCGTCTATTAGAAATGGCAGTTCCTGTTCCAAAGCGCTGTTATCAAGGGCAAATTGTTCATAAGTTTCCGTGTCCATAAACACACAACTGTCCGCTTCCCGGTATAACAACTGTACCGGACGGCGGAAAAATTCTACTTCCTGCACAACATCCTCACCCTTGAAATTTTTTTCAAATTTTTGTTTGGTGACAACGTTTCGCGCCTGTATTTTATAAAGTGTACTGCCGCTACGTGACGACGGCGATTGCACCTGGATTTCCTTAACCAGAAATTTATCGCCGTCTATGGAAATGACCGTGCCTTTTTTTAATTCGCTTGCTTTCATAATTTGTGACTATAATAGTGTGCTTACGTAAAGTTAATAGAAAATCGCGGGGTATTTTACCGCATTGTGTGATCGTTAAGAATACAAGAGATAGAAATATGAAGGATTTTTTGCCGGCGCGCGCTTGTCGACCATTGAATGGGATAAAGCATCGGCTAATAGGGGTGGTGATATTATCAGTAATCTGTTTCTTGACACCCATTGCCGCGGAGCAATCCCCAACGAGCTATGTGTCGTTTGCACGCATAGCCGGCGATCAAAAAGCCGTACTGCAATACCGCGCCGGAATGCAAGCTGTAATTCGATATATGGACAGTCAACCGAATTTGTTTCCTCCCGACAAGCTCACTGAAAAGCGCTTACCCACAACAGCCCAAAAACAACAAATACGCTCTACATGGAAAAGCTTTTTAGACTATACCTTGGCACTGGATTCGATCGGTAAACTGTATGAGAACTTTTACCTGAGCACCGATGCCGACTATCGCAAGCATGCCTTGGCTACATTGTTTGGAGTTTTTGTAACGCAATACCGGTTTGCGCTTGAGTATATTCATCGCATTGAAAATGATCCCGGTTTGGATGTTATATTGAACGAAGCTGTTGATGATATTGCGCTGACTCCCGGCGCATATGATAAATTTCAATTTCGGTTTCTGAATGTTATTCGCGGCACCGAATTCGTGGCGTTGAATTCCTTGTATAACCTTCAAAGCAAGGACGAAACTTCACCGTTATACCCGGCGATCGCCGAAGATGTGCAGCGTATCTGGCGGTTTGGGGCCGGGCGGGGAGAGTTGCTTACCATCATGAATGCTTTGGATATTATCAAAAATACCAGCACTACCGCATGGTTTCCTGTGCAAGCCGGCGTAGCGGAGTGGATGGGAGACACCAAAGTGGTTCGCCTCAACCAATCCTTGATATCCTCCCAGCAAATCAATGACATGCAGGCCATACTCCGACCCGCCGATGTGTTGTTGGAGCGACGTGAGTGGTATTTATCTAATATAGGCCTGCCTGGCTTCTGGCCGCACGCGGCCATTTACATTGGGACTGCCGATGAGCGGCGCAAATACCTTGTCAATGATGAAGTGACTGCTTGGGTAAAATCTATGGGAGAGCAAAGCGGTGAGTTCGAGTCACTGCTGAAATTCCATTTTCCTGATAGTTATGCGATAAGTGAAACAATCCGCGAAGACGCCCACAAAGTCAGGGTCATTGAAGCGATCAGCGAGGGTGTATCGTTTACCAGCTTGCAACATTCCGCCGATGCCGACAGTGTCGCGGTTCTACGGCCTCAATTGAGCCGGTTGGAAAAAGCCAAAGCCATCTATAAAGCGTTTTCGTTTCATGGCAGGCCGTACGATTTTGATTTTGACTTTTTAACCGACTCGGCCTTGGTATGTACTGAGTTGGTTTACAAGTCTTTCGAGCCGGGCAAACAATTCAAAGGATTGGTCTTGGCAACAAGCGAAGTGGTCGGCAGAAAAGTGACCACCGCCAACGATATTGCCAGGATGTTTGACGAAGAATATGGAGATACTAATGCCCAGTTCGAATTGATACTGTTTTTGGATGGTTTGGAAAAACAGCGCAAAGCCGAGCGCGCAACAGTTGCTGAGTTCCGTCGCAGCTGGCGCAGGCCTAAATGGTATATCCTGGTCCAGGATTGATAAAACCCATTTTATTCAACTTTTATTCACTATTGTTCAACTTTAGCAAAATAATATGAAAAAAATCTTCAGCTATACCGGCATGTTACTTTCAATATGGTCTTGTGGAGCGCACCAAGGTGTTGTCAAGAAAGATGAAACAGTAATCTTGTTTCCCACCAGTGGCTACATAGACTCAAACAGTCAAGCGCACTTGCCGTTGCACGGCTGGATTTTTGAATACGAATACGATTCATTATGGCGTGAGGCCAGTGTGAATGTGTTACAAAAAAGTTTGGAACTCAATGATGTGTCGTTGGATAACGAACTGTTCAAACAGCGGGCCTGGATGTTTCTGGTCGACAATGAGCGGGGTAAAAAGATTCGCATCGCCATTGATGGGAATAGTGTAGAGTGCGGCAAATCAGAGCCAAACGGCCATTTCCACTGTATGGCAACACTGAATCCCGGCGATAAATCGACTCCGCAAAAACCCGTGTGGATATCGTACGCTGTGGAATTAAAAGGTGGCGATCAACGCACGTTTACCGGTGAATCACAGTTATTGCCGACGCAAGGCGTGTCGATCATTTCCGATATCGACGACACCATCAAAGACAGCCACGTAGCGGATAAAAAAGAACTTCTAAAAAATACCTTTGTGAAAGAGTTTCGTGCCGTGCCAGGCATGGCGGGTGTATATGAGAAATGGCAAACGCAAGGTGCGGCATTTCACTATCTGTCCGCCTCGCCCTGGCAATTGTATCCCTCTCTGGCGGATTTTATTCGGGACAATAAATTTCCCAAAGGTGATTTTTCCCTGCGGCTGTTCCGGATCAAGGACAAGAGTTTTTATGAGTTATTTGCTTCACCTTTTGAGTACAAAACCCAAGCCATAGAAGAAATTATGAAATATTATCCGCAACGTAAATTTGTCTTGGTGGGTGACTCCACGGAAAGTGACGCAGAGGTTTACAGTCATATCGCCAAAAAATATCCACAGCAAATCGCTAAGATATTGATTCGCAATGCGCCGCAAGGGCATGATCCGCAAGAGATCGAGAGCGCCTTCACAGGATTAAATAAAGCGTTGTGGCAGATTTTTACGGAGCCGGAAGAATTAAGTCAGCTATCGTTTTAGTTGACCGCGGTGTAGCTGATTGGCCTTAATTGTTAGGCTTAGTCTACGTCGAATAGCAGTCCCATCGAGGAATCTATGATGGCACGTTGGTTGGCGATATTGCTGATTCTTTTGCCAAGATGACGTTTGTTTATACTGCACAGCTGGGCGCTGGATAAATAGTGATTTTCATTGCCGATTCGGACCACCGGGTTAAGGATATCGACCGGATGGTTGATGGAATCTATTTGAATCAACGGTATGACGATGCGCGTGGCCAAGCATTGCAGCAATTCGGATTGTATGTCCAGATAATAGGGTTGGCTGTGGCGGGTGCGGTGATCGCGATTTTCTTATATGTCGAATTGCGCCATTTTGCATTGAGGGTAAAACGTGAAGTACATTCTTATTTGAAATCGCGTTCCACTCTTTTGTTGTATTCATCAATGGCTTCCCGGTTCTTGTTTAACCAGTTTTTCTTTTGTGCTTCGTTCAGCAATTCAATAAGCCGTTCTTCCAAAGTGTGTGACAGATTGACATTGTTCAGCCGCGCTTTATGCAACAAGTCGCAATTAATGCTCAAATTCACGGCTTTTTTAGGGGCTTTGGTATCGTATAGCGGATTGGATTTCATTAGAGTGCCTTCTATGTTTTCGTACTGCGGGATTGCGCATATTTTATGCGCATTGTTTTTGAAATGCAAAATGAGAGCTATAAAGACATTAATGAATTAAAAGCTTCTGTTAATAATAAATAATGATAAAGAAATATGTCCCCAAAAAGCCCATGACGTCGCATTGGTTCATGCGCACCAACGCAAAAAACGATAAGAACACCATGGTGTTATTCAACCGCTTTGTAAAGCTACTGGATAGTGATGTCCAATATTTCCAATGCATCCCGAACAACGGGGTAGGTCATACCGTGAAATGGATCATGGATCATAAGGTCACGAGTTGGAGTGAACTGTTATTGGCGGTCATGCGATTGGCGCAAAACGTCGGCAATGGTTGGCTGCTAACCGGAGATGTTACCAGTCATTGTAGTGCTTGGTGTAATCGGCCAAGAGTGGCAGGTGTGCAATCCATCGAATGGACTATCGTAAAAACAAGCACCGACTAGGGATAGGTCCGGTAAGAATTGTAGATGGCGTAGGGTAAAACGATAGTGTCCGCAATCAGGCACAGGGGCACGTCCATGGCGTATACAAATACCTGGCCATAGTAATCATAGTGTTCCCAATGGCGTTTGGTATTGGTGACCGCCAGTTTGGTACCGACGTAAGGCCCCGGCGTGATACTGTCATCAGAATGCATTTTAATAGTGCTGCAGCCACTGAGCGTCAAGCTGCTCAATAACAACAAAAGTATTAATATACGGGTTCGCATAATATTAATTCTAGCAAATTAAACGCTGGCTGCTATATATTTAAAAAGCAAATTTATACAACAAAGACGCCATGGCGGAGCCCATCCACTGATCATCCACAATAGGGCTTCGGGTAATTGTCGCCGCCAGGTAGTCAATTCTTACATTGGCCGATACAAACCATTGTTTGGTCATTTCAAATGTAAAAAAATGCTGTAAGGCGAAATTAATTCCCGCTTTGGCTTCATAGGCCGGGCGTTGCGGGATGCTTTCTTGCGGTCTTACGCCATAATAGTAATTTAGCATGGCGTCGGAATAGCGAATAACGAATAAACTGGGCATATGGAACCAGCGGCCACTGGTAAAAGTTTTGCCGATTTCCAAACGAACCAATGAACCGTTAGAGCGATCCAGAATATCGTGAAAAAACGTCAGTTCCGCAAAACCCAGCGGGTTCTTGCCCCCCAAGGCGACGCCGGCTTCCCAACTGGGCAGACGCTCCGCCATGCCCGATAACCGGGCGGAATCTTCCCCTTGAACCCCCCAAGGCCGGGGCTGAGCGGTCAAGGAGACGCCCCAATTTTGCTTGCCGTATACATACAGACCGACGCGGGTCCAGCGCACGTACAGCAAACGGTTGTCGAAAAAAATCACGGGGGTGGGTAGGGCGATGGGGTCTGCGTCTTGATAAGGTTGGGTTTGTACGTACGGCCCGGCTCCGACGTAAGTATCGATTTTAGGCTTGGCGGCCGGTTCCCTGGGTTGCGCAGCCAATACCGCATGGGCGAAAACGCCGCAAGTTACCACGGCAAAAAAAGACATTCCACGCATATATCGCTATTTCCACCAAGGGTAAATTGAAATTTTGCCATAAAAATTAGCCGCTTATGACATGATTTTTTAGCAAATACAAGCGAACTTGGACTAAAAATTGCTAATTTAAGTATGCTTTTCAGCTGGCGTTGCCCTGTGGGCCATGGCTCAAGACATAATTTACGCAAATAGTCAGTAAAAGAATATAAGCAAATGACGATATATCTAAATAGAGAACTTCTTGAACTCCCATTTCAAAGAAACCCGTTCTCAGGAAATTTATTCTAAGGAAACATAAGTGGCCCAAGTTGCTGACACTATAGATCCCGAGATTTTAGCCAAATATTATCCCCTGAATGCGCTGACTCGCGATGAACTAGAGTTGCTCGCCGAGCAAACCCTATTGGTGCGTGCGCGGGGAGGAAAGGTATTGGTGCAATGCGGGGCCTCAGATAAGAAAGCGCTGTATTTGATCAGCGGCAAACTGGAACTCACCGCGGGTGACGGCCGAGTGCATTACATCGAAGAAGGATCCGCGCAGTCTTTGAAACCCATTTCCCATTTGGATCCACACCGATATACGGTCAAAACGCTTTCCCCCACGAGTTTTATTCGCATTGACAATCACATTATCGATAATCTTCTGGAAGAAGAAAACCGCTTTGGCGAGAAAGTGGAAGATTTATACTTGAACGAGACTTTCATTAACAATCGGTTGTTTCAAGACTTGTATGAAGACCTGGTGGAAGACCGCCTGATCATACCGACATTGCCGCAAGTGGCCATCAAGATTCGCCGCGTCATCGACGAAGATGCGGATATTCGCAAGGTGGAGGCTGTTATACAAACCGATCCCTCTATTGCCGCCGCGCTGTTGAGAGTCGCCAACAGTGCGTTATATCGTACCGGAACACCGGTTAAAACCATAGAGCAAGCGATTATCAAAATCGGTTTGAAAATGGTGAAAAACATCGTATTTACTTATTCCTTGAAGGATCTGTTTCGAAGCACACACGCTTATATCAATCAGCGATTGAAGAATATGTGGACGCACAGCGCGGAGGTTGCGGCCGTGTCCTATGTGCTGGCAGGCAAACTGGGCAGGTTCGACCCGGAATACGCGTTGCTGTTAGGTTTATTGCATGATATCGGTATGTTGCCGATTCTGACCTATGCGGAACGCTATCCCGAGTTGGTGGAAACACCGGAGAAAATCGATGCCACCATAGAACAGCTGCACGCCGAAGTGGGCAGTATTATTCTGGATGAATGGCATTTCGATGAGGAATTTGCCACTGTGGCGAGAGAATCCGACGATTGGTATCGGGATAAACACTCCCAGGCGGATTATTGCGATCTGGTATTGATTGCACAATTGCATTCATTCATCGGTAAGGCCAAAGCAAACGTTCAGCAATTAACCGGCACGAAGACATTGCCGCCACTTTCTGATATTCCGGCCTTCCACAAGTTAGGCTTGCATACCGAGGGTTTACAAGAAAGCATATCCTTGCTGGCCGATGCCAACCGGCAGTTATCTGAGGCAAAACAAATATTGTCGTTATAAACTGTTGGAAGGGCATTTAAAAAAGGTGGTGGTGGGCTTATACTTTGAAAGCAAACAGTTTTTGAATACCAAAGTTTGGTCAAATCGATTCTCAGCGCAACATACAAAAAATAACAATTGATGATCGTCGTTGAACGCAATTTCCACCAAATTCCTCATATCCGGTACCTTGCACACCAATTAATTGTCCTGGTCGTTATTATCTTAACGCCTTTGGCAATCCAACAAGCTTTGGCGGAAGATTCCGCCGCTATGTTAATTGAATTCGATGACACACCGCTGGAACAAGATCTTATTTTACCTTCGTGGTTTAAATTGAGCTTTCTGGAATTGAAAAATGATATTGAGGATTTAAAAGAAAGCGGTAAACAAGGATTGATCGTGTATTTTGGGCAGAAAGACTGTCCTTATTGCAAAATGCACTTGGAGAAAAGTTGGAGTGACAAAGGTATTGTCAAATATACTCAGGATCATTTCGACGTGGTCGCCATTGATGTTCGGGGAGACCGGCCGGTGACGGATACCACAGGTCAGGCGTTTAAAACGGAAAAAGCGTTCGCTGTCGCGAAAAACACCAATTTCACACCGACACTGTTGTTTTACGATCTAAACGCCAAAGAAGTCTTGCGTTTGTCAGGTTATCATCCGCCTTACCAATTCAAGGCCGCATTGGAATATGTTGCTGATAAGCACTATTTAAGGGAAACGCTACGTACCTATCTGGCCAGGGCTGAAACACTGTCCGGTTTCGAAGAGACCGAGTTGCACACTCATCCTGTTTTTGTTTCACCGCCGTATGCTTTTGACCGCAGCCGTTTTCCCGCGGCAATGCCTTTAGTGGTTTTTTTCGAGCAGCCCACTTGTCATGCGTGCGATGTGCTGCACGCCGGCCCGCTTAAAGATAACACCATTGTGAGTTTGCTCAAACAAATGGAAGTGGCGCAACTGGATATGAGTCTGCCTACGCCGGTGCTGACTCCCGCAGGAAAGCGATCCACCGCCAAAGCGTGGGCTGAAGAACTGGGACTTTATTACGCGCCGACCATAGTGTTTTTTACGGAAAAGGGCGAAGAAATCATTAGAGTGGATTCCGTCATACGCTTCTACCGTTTGCAAAACGTGTTGGAATATGTGTTATCCAAAGGGTACGTGGAGTACCCCAATTTTCAGTCCTGGCGGCAAAAATACAATCGATAAGAGAGACTGCGTGTGAAAATTTCTATTTGTATTATTTTCTTGTTGCTGCTTAGTTTTAATGCAAACAGCGAACCCCGATTTTTTACAGGCTTTTGGGAATACACCATTGAGTTCAAAGTGCCGGGCATGCCGCAGTCGGATCTAAAAAAGGTACAAAAATGCATCCGGGAATTGAACGATGTTATCAGTTTATTCAAGCCCCAACCATCCTGTTCCATCAACCAGGTGCAGGTCAATGCAACCGAATTGAGTTGGAAGTTATATTGCAAGACGCAAGGGGGAACGTACCAAGGCGAGGCTCAACTCAGTGGTGATGAACATTCCTTGAAAGGTGGCATCGAGATGCAAACCACCATCCCCGGCATGAAAAACGTCATGAGAACATCGTATATCATTACCGGCGTCAGCATGGGAGAGTGCCCATGACGCTTTTTTCCATCACATTTGCATCACAAACAATCGTAGGGACGGGGTTGTGCACCGCGACTTGCGGCATTAATCCATATTAGACAAATCACGCATCACTCAGCGCCGTCATCCGACAAATGCCGCA
>JASFLF010000017.1:0-14526 GCA_050118235.1 Gammaproteobacteria bacterium
ATCGTGGATGGCGGCGGTTGTTCCCACATTAAGACAAACAACACCCGTTTCATAAGGTAGACTTCCGCAGGGTACCTCTTTGCCGGTCAACACCTTAATGAGCTGCTTCTCGCCACCAGCCGGAAAAATTGTTGGGACTTGTATTACGCTAATGGTGGATGCTGCCGTGACGCCCGCCTCTTTAAACTTGTTGATCGCATTTATGATGCTTTGGTAGGCCTCTGGTTTATTATCCTCTATCGCCACGACTATTTCATGGGGCTTAATGATCCTGGCCAGCAATAACACCCCGCGAATAACGGCATCCGCATGAGAACGCATCAAGACATCATCACACGTAATATAAGGTTCGCACTCAACACCATTGATGATTAAGGTCTCAATGTCACGAGTGGGCTTTAATTTAACGGCGGAAGGAAATACGGCGCCCCCAAGGCCCACAACTCCCGCATCTCGTATCCGTTGACGGATATCCTCCGCAGACAATGACAATGGTTTTGGTACGGCTTGTAGAGCGGAATACCACTCATCTTTACCATCGGTATGGATGACAATACTGGTTTCTTTTATATGCGATGCGTGGGGTATGGGGCGTGCTTCAATTGCCGCGATGACTCCCGACGTGGACGCGTGGACCGGGGCGCTTATATAGCCGTCGGTCTCGGCGATGATTTGGCCTTTATATATCCGCTCGCCAATACCCACAATCGGCTTGGCCGGCGCCCCTATGTGCTGCTTAAGGGGAATTATTAACTGTGGTGGTATCGGCAGGTTTCTAATTCCAGAGGTATTGGATAACGACTTAAATCCTGGAAGTTTTATGCCGCCTTGCAGCTTCCATAATTTTTTAATCATAGATTTGTCAACATGCATATTTATTTCATGATCCAGTGCCGCATATGGGCTCAACAAAATTCGGAGGCTCCGGCCACTTCCACAGCCTAGCCGTTGGCTCCACCGCCTCCATCACGATACAATTCTCCACAGGACAGATCGGCGGTAAACATAACTTGCACCCAGTACAATACTCTTCGATCACGGTATGTTTTTGCTTGGCGGCCCCCACAATGGCATCCACCGGACAAACCTGAATGCATTTAGTGCAGCCAATACAGGTTTCTTCGTTAATCAGGGCCACCACGGGATCGTCACTGCTCTCTGCGACAAGCTCTTCACTGATAGGCTTTGGCTCGCAACCCAACAATTCCGCTAATGCAATGACGCCTTGCTCTCCACCCGGCGGGCATTGATTGATCTCCGCCTCGCCGGAGGCGATGGCTTTCGCATACGGTTTACAGCCCGGGTAGCCACACTGACCACACTGGGTTTGCGGCAGAATAGCGTCAATTTTCTCAACGACGGGGTCACCTTCAACATGAAACTTCCTGGCGGCATACCCTAACAATACGCCAAACACCAAAGCCGCCATCGCAAAGATCAAAATCGAAGTCAACATATTTCACTGTACCCATAAATAATACTGATTTTTTCGCAGGTTCGGTTTAATGCGCGTCCAAACTATTTACAACGCAATTTCAATGATCACGTGCACTTTATCCCAACAACAACGAATAACGAGCCACCAACAACAAACCACTAAACACCCAACCCCGAAAATCCCATAAACGCCACTGCCATAAAACCGGCCGTGACCAGTGCGATAGGCGCCCCTTTAAAACACTCGGGCACATCACCAACTTCAAGCCGTTCACGCACGGCGGCAAACAATACCAACACCAGAACAAAACCGAGGGCACCGCCAAATCCATACAATGCCGACTTCATAAACGTGTTGTTCTCCTGCACGTTCAGTAACGCGATGCCCAACACGGCGCAATTGGTGGTAATCAACGGCAGATAAATGCCGAGTACGTTATACAGCAAGGGGCTGCTTTTATGAACATACATTTCGGTAAACTGAACAATGACGGCAATCAGCAAAATAAAGGTGATGGTCTTGAGATACTCCAGGCCCAAGGGTTCCAAAAAATAGTGATTAGCGAGGTAACTGCTGACCGATGATAGCGTTAAAACAAATGTCGTCGCCAATCCCATACCAATAGCGGGCTCCAGTTTTTTGGATACACCCATGAAAGGACACAATCCTAGAAATCGCGCCAATACAATATTGTTGACAAATATGGTTCCTAGAAAAAATGCCGCGTAGTCTTCAAACACATCATCGTCCTCTGTGCCAATCGAACACTTTGTGCATCATTTGGATCTATTGCGCAGTTTAAGTATGGTTTGCATCACTTGATCGGATTCCCACGCCAAAACACCTATGGCGCCATAGTGTATTTTTCTATCCGGGCCAATCACATATGTTGTTGGCAACCCCATTATTTGCCAATCGGCGGTGGTTGTTGATTGCTCATCCAATAATACCTGGTACGTCGGCTGATAATCCTCGAAGAAATGATTAATCATATTGATGTTATCACCGACATTAACCGCCAAGACCACTACATCCTTGTCAGCCAGGGACAACGCCGTATTGTGCATGACACGCAACTCACTGACACACGACGGACACCAAGAGGCCCAGAAGTTGACTATGACCACTGACTGGCGAAGTTGCTTGATATCTATCGTTTGCCCGTGAGTATTCCGCAATACCAACAACGGAATATCCGGTTTGAAAGGAAATTCCGTTAGTTGCCGCCCGGCTTCCTTTGCAAAACCATTGATTGAAACCAATAGGCCGAAAAGCGCAAGTGTGAAAGAAAGCACTTGCGTTCTCGATATCCTATTTTCAGCCGTGAAGTTTGACTTCAAACAAATCATTGCTTTCAATCCCTATCGGGCCAGGTATTGGAATTTTTCCGGTACATCTATCCACTCATCCGCATCCGGCAATGGATCTACCGCGCTGTTGATCGCCGGCCACAATTGGGACAACTCAGCATTCAATTGAATATAGCGCTCTTGGCCGCTGGGCACATCATCCACCGCAAATATCGCCTCCGCCGGACATTCGGGCACACACAAACCACAATCGATACATGTCTTGGGATCAATGACGAGGAAGTTTGGACCTTCTCGAAAACAATCGTCCACGGGACAGACTTCCACACAATCGGTGTATTTACAGCGTACACAGGCTTCAGCCACTACGTAAGTCATTGGGAATCTCCTTTTGTTCGTGGTTAGTTGATTTGTTGGATTGCCCACATTGCAATTTTGCGTACATCCGGATCAACATCCTCTTTGGCTTTCTCCAGAAACGGTAAGGCATCCGGGTGCGCTATTTGCCCCAGGGCACTGGCCGCTTCTTTGCGTAAATTACTGATGGAATACGAAAGCGCTTGACCGAGCACGGGTATGGCTTGAGGATCTTTGAATTGCCCCAGGCTGGCGGCAGCTTTAACACGAACTTGCCAGTACTCGTCGTCCATTGCGTCGATGAGTGAGTCAAGGGCGCTTTTGACGCCCACTTTTCCAATTACCATAGCCGCTTCTTCACGCACTCGCCAGTTGTTGTCTTTAAGCCCGGTGACAAGTGTCTCTACGGCTTTTTCGCTCTTGGAGTAAACCAGCGATCCCATTGCCGTGCGCCGGGCTTCTTCATCGATATCATTTCGGGCAACATCCATCAGCGCTAATAACACATCATCTGACTTCAGATAAGCCAATACCCCAACGGCTTCGCGTCTAACTTTTGCGTCGCTGTCTTGCAGAGCTGCCAACGCTACAGATTGCGAATCCGCATGCCTCAGCGGCCGTAACGCACGCAGCAATGAGGCCTTGATGAAAGGATCATCCACGGATTTCAGTCGCTCCATTAGCAAAGGCGCGGCATCATCATTTTTATTTTCCGCCAGGGTTTCCGCCGCCGATACTCTTACTTCTGCAACGGGATCGAATAACGCATTTATCAGCGCCTCAATGACGTCCAATCCCTCAAATTCATCCAATGTCTGGGAGGCCTGTTTTCGCACATTGGCATCTTCATCATTTAACGCACTGATCGCGAGGGCGATCGCCTCCGGCTCCGCCACTTCCGCCAGATCCATAACGGCAATACGGCGGATTTCCGCATCGTTGCTGTGTAAACGTTCACTGATGTCGTCAATGTCAAACGTCTCTTCAAATGAAAGGCTCATAAACAATTCTCCTTTCTCATCGCAATAAATAAGGTATGTTGACGGTAATGGCGTTGGTGGGGCAATCCGCTTCGCAAGGCAGACAATACCAACATTCGTCGTATTTCATATAAGCGGTACCCTCGGCCATATCAATGGCCAATACATCAAGCGGACAGACATCAACACATACCGTACAGCCCTTGTGCGCAATACAGGCTTCTGCATTGACCACCACCGGCACGCTGGTAACCATTTTTGCTAAAGGCATAGTTGCTCCTTATGTTTTACTTTTAGTGAATTAATAGTCGATTATTAGTTGGTGGATGCTACCCGCAGTTTGTTGTATGCATCTTTTTCTTCATCATCCAATTCAACAATATAAGGCTCTATATCTCTTTTAAAGCACTCCGGAGCACCAGTGTCTCCCTTCACGGTTTGTACGTGACAAAACCATTCGTCGTTATTGGTTTCGGGGTGATCTACTCGATAGTGATATAGTCCCCAGCGGCTTTCTTCCCTGTACAGCGACGCATGAGCCGCCATTTCCGCGCAATCCAAAATATACTGCAGTTCGTTGGCCCGCATTAATTCATGGGGATCTTGTGCATACAACAGCGGTAAGTCTTCGCGAATTTCCTTGAAACGCTCCAAGCCAATTTCCATTTTTTTGGATACTTTGGGCGGTTGTAAATAATCATTGACCATGCGCCGGATTTTGTATTCCATCTGATACGGCGATATGCCGTCGGATTTGTTCAAAGGCGCCAGGATTCGTTGTTGTTCTGTCTCGATGTCATCACTATTGATCTCGGCAAAGTCATTACCGGTACAATAGTCACTGGCATCTTCACCTGCAATGGCGCCATACACAAAAGCCCCCAACATATAGTTATGCGGTACACTGCCTAAATCCCCTGCGGCGTATAAGCCTGGCACAGTGGTACGGGCATTCTCATCGATCCAAACGCCGGATGCCGAATGTCCGCTGCACAATCCGATTTCGGAAATATGCATTTCCACCATTTTTTCCCGATAATTGGTATTACGGCGCTCATGAAAGCGACCGCGGCTGGGACGCTCATTACTATGTAGTATTTCTTCAATCTCCCGAACAGTCTCTTCCGCCAAATGATCCAGTTTTAAAAATACCGGACCTTTACCGCCTTCAAGCTCGCGATAAAACTCCAACATCATTTGCCCGCTCCAATAATCACACTCTATAAAACGATTGCCGTGAGCATTAGCGGTATAGCCGCCCATGGGTCCGGTGACATAGGCGCAGGCCGGTCCGTTATAGTCTTTGATCAAAGGATTGATTTGATAACATTCTATGCCGCTTAATTCGGCGCCGGCATGGTAAGCCATGCTATAGCCATCGCCGGCATTGGTGGGATTCTCATAAGTACCGAACAAATAGCCCGATGACGGCAGCCCCAACCGCCCTGCGGCACCGGTACATAAAATCACTGTCTTGGCTTTAATGGTTGCCGCCTCGGCGGTGCGGGGGTTTAGCAAGCTGGCTCCTGCGATTCGGCCATCTTTGCCGGTATACAATCGGGTGGCCATATACCGATTCACAACTTGAACGCGGTGCCGGCGCAACTGACGATAAAGGATTTTCTTCATGTGATGACCTTCGGGCATGGGCAACACATACGTCCCCATATGGTGAACTTTTTTCACGTTGTAATCACCGGTTTCATCTTTTTCGAACTTGACACCCCATTCATCCAGCAGATTGATCATGTCGAAGCTGCGTTGGGCATAAGCCATCACGGTTTTTTGATTGACAATTCCGTCGTTGGCGATGGTAATCTCTTTAACATATTGTTCCGGAGTGGCATGTCCGGGAATAACCGCATTGTTCAAACCATCCATGCCCATGCTAATGGCACCGCTGCGCTTCACATTGGCTTTTTCCAGTACGGTGACGCGTAAGTCAGGATTTTTTTGCTTGGCTTTTACCGCGGCCATTGGTCCCGCGGTGCCGCCGCCGATGACTAATATGTCAGTTTCTAAAACCGTTGCGTCAGTTGCTGTATACGTCATAGTTGTAACCCCTCGTGTTTAGTTTCTGTCTACTTTTAGTTGATATTGGAAAGCATCCCCGCGATACGTGAGATACTCAAAATCTATGGGCTTACCGCTGCTGGTGAATACTACTCGATTAATCCTTAAACACGGCGAATTCATTTCGATGTTCAACGCCCGCGTATGTTCGTCATCGGCCGCAATTGCGCCGATTTTCAAATCAGCATGTCCCAAAGTTTCCCGAAACTGGTTTTCCAGCATGGGAAAAATGTCTTGCGCCAAATCGTGGTGTTCCAGCCTTGCGCCTATCTCTTCCGGAAAGAAACTATGGTCTATTGAAATGGGTTCACGATTTAAGTAGCGGATGCGTTTCACTTCATACACTCGCTGACCGCGGTTAATGGCAAACGCTTCCGCCACTTCTTGTGTGGGGCGTGTATAGTCCTGGAACAATACTCTGGTGGATGTTTCGTATCCTTTCGGTGTCATCGCTTCGCCGAATCCTTGCAAGCGTTGCACATCTTGCACGGCCTTGGGTTTGGAAACAAAAGTGCCTTTCCCTTGTACACTGAACACCAAACCATCGGAATGTAAGTCGCGCAACGACTGGCGTACGGTAATGCGGCTGACGCCGAACATTTTCATCAATTCACTTTCCGATGGCAGGCGTTCATGCGCCGCATAGTCTCCATCGAGAATTCTTTGCTTTAGCGCGTCTTTAATCTGTAAATACAACGGTTGTGATGATCGACTGTCCATTACCCATTTCTCGCTATACATAATCAGATTCCTGCATTCGTACAAAATGTATCGATACGAAATGAATGACGAAGATATGGGTTGTTATGACATGTTATGTTAGGTAAATGCATAATTGTTAATCCCATTGCTCTAAACTTAAGTGTTGATATTTTGATCGTTTTGCTTCACTTGCTTTTTTTGCATAGCGAAGTATTTCATCAAATCCTGATATTGTTGGGTTACTTTCTGTGTCGAAATGGGTGGAGTAAATTTGGCCACGATACGGACTTTCGGATCGACCAAAAAGATTTCCGCACTGTGTGTCACTGCATAGCTGCCGTCTGAATTCGGCTTGTCATATCGATGAAATACATTGAACTGATCTTCAAAGTCTTCGAGGTTTCGCATTGAGCCAGTTGCGGCTATGAAGCCATTGTCGAAGTAGTTAATATATTCGTTTAGTGCTTTCACTTTGTCCCGAGCCGGATCCACACTGATAAAAAGAAATTGCGGCAGCAACTCGTCTTTCACCTTTTCATTCATAAATCGATTGAGACGGGTGAGTTGGCTCAGGGTTGCAGGACATATGTCAGGACAGTGGGTGTAACCGAAAACCACAAACGTCCATCTGCCTTTCAGTTGATCCACGCCAAAAGCGCTATTGTGATCATCAACCAAACTGAAAACTTGTAAAGGTTTGAGTTCCGGATAAATAACCTCGCGAACAGATTCCGGGTATCGGTTTTTTCGGTTGAATATATCGTTGTAAACAATAGGCTCTAATAACGCCAATAACAGCAGAACACCAACAAGCCATAGCGCAACTTTATGGAAAGCAAACTTTTGTTGATCTTGAGTTTCCGCAACGTGTTCCATATTCCTGTTTCCAATATTTTTATTGTTCACCTAGTGCGTGCTCTGTTGTTCAAAAGCGCGCAATGATTCGTTTCGAATATATTCCATACATTGCCGCTTGGTCTCCACATACACCGGGTCGGATACCATCTCGGCCGATCTAGGCCTGGGTAACGCCACCGCGATATCCGCAATCAACCGACCCGGGCTTGCGCTCATTACCACCACTCTGTCCGCCAAGAACACGGCTTCATCGATGTCATGAGTCACAAAGATTACCGTCGTACCGAATTCACCCCATATCTGTAACAAGTTTTCCTGCATCATTGAGCGCGTTTGTGCGTCCAAAGCACCGAAAGGTTCATCCATTAACAACACATTGGGATAGTTGGCCAACGCTCGCGCTATACCGACTCGTTGTTTCATGCCGCCGGATAATACGTTGGGAAAACGGTTTTCATATGCCGACAAACCCACCATGTTCACCAAAGTCCTTGCAATACTTTCCGCTTCTAGCTTGCTTTTTTTGGCCATCAATGGACCAAAAGCTACGTTTTCCTTGACACTCTTCCACGGAAACAGGGAATGGTGTTGGAACACCATTCCACGATCCGGTCCCGGTTTGACAATTTCCTCGCCATCGACTTTAACGGTTCCCTGAGAAGGTGTAACAAATCCTGCCACGCAGTTCATGAGGGTAGATTTGCCGCAGCCGGAGGGCCCGAGCAAGCATATGAATTCTCCCGGATTGATGGTGAGCGAAGCTTGTTCCACAGCGCGAATTTGACTACCAAATTCGACAATGACATTGTCGATTTCCACCAAACCTTTTTTCATGGGATGTTTATTGACATGAGGCCTGCCCAACGGCGGCAACTCGTCTTGTTTCGGTTCAACCCCCATTACCTCGTCTATTGTTGTCATATTAACTACCTATTTCTGTGTCACGAAAATTATCAATTGATTTCGAGTTGCGGCGTTTTAGCGGCAATGCTTTTCAACTGCAGTAGAATAATCCAAACCACCAATATTAAACCTAGTACGTTAATGATCTTTCCAAACGGCTCCAGCCACAGTGCCAATGACGAACTCATACCCAACATGGCCAAGCCGACAATCCATGACGGTGTTGCACAACACACCACCCAGGTTAGTGTTGCGCTGGTCATTCCGACAAAACCTGAACCAATTCCTGCTATCGCGTATAGTCCTCGCCGGTTTTTTATGGGGCATGCATTTTTGCGACTGTACACGCTTAACACCACGAACGTGGCAACCAAAGCCGCCATAACCACTAACATGAGCATTTTGGGTGGAATTAGCATGTAACTCCATGTTGCGATTCCGTAGTAATCCGGATTTTTGTAACCCGTTTCAATCCATGCTTCGTCCACCAAAATACTCAATGCGTCTTTTAATGACGGCGTTCCTTCGAATATTTGCTGGTACACGTGAGCAATGTTATACACTTCCACATAGTTCGGAATTTCATGAAAACGAATCATCGTGATGAGTAGCAATCCGCCGTAGTACAAAACGATGAAACCAACCGTTAATAGCAACCATAACCCCCACTTCTGCGTTATGGCTTGCGACATAATCGTGATGTATTGTCGAGCCTGGATCATTGTTGTTGCTCCTGCCAGCGTAATGCCGGTTTAGATGCCAGCTTCACCAACCATGTGGATAATGTTCCCAATCCGCCGATCACCAACATGCCGATGATGATATTGGGGTACTCAACCAGTGTGTAGGAATTCCAGGTAAAGTAACCAATACCGTATTGGCCGCTGATGATTTCCCCTGCCAACAGGGAAAACCAGGACACACCCATCCCGATCGCCAGTCCCGCCATAATACTGGGCAGTGCCCCCGGTAATATGACATGCCACAAAATGGCTAAATTGGATGCTCCCAGAGACTTGGCTGCCCGAACTAAGGTTTCCTCAGTTTGTTCAACGCCATGCATGGTATTGAGAACGATGGGGAAAAAGGCCCCGAGAAAGGTGATATAGATAATGCTTGACTCTTCGGTGGGCAACATCAGAATGGCTAACGGAATCCAGGCTACTGCGGGTATCGGGCGCAGTATCTCAATATAAGGCATTAGAATATCGCAAATGACTTTGGAACGGCCCATCAATACTCCTGCCGTCACTCCTAACAGCGATGCCAGAAAAAAACCGATTAGAATCCGTTTTAGACTCACGAGAATATGTGTATAAAATTCCTCAGTGCCCAAAAGAGAAATAAAGTGACTGCCAACTACCGTTGGTTTGGGGATATTTTCAAAACTAATTATAAAGTTGAAGGAAAATGTGGAGCATAGATGCCAGACCACTATCGCTCCAATAATAGCCGCTGCTCTTATTGCATAACGATCCCATGGTATGGATTTTTTTGGCTTTCTAATGGATCGATTAGAACCACTTTCTTGATGTTGGGCTATACCAGACTCGCTAACGGCACTTTTGCTAGAAGTGCTGGGGCTGGTAGCCACTAGGTCAACAGTTTTATCAATAGCGCTTTCTGATGACGCATGTTTTAATTCCCCTTTTAAATCACTTCCCCTTTTCTCTTCAGAGGGTAGTCGGTCAAGCTTATTTTTGGCAAGCGCTGTAGTTATTGAAGTACTCATAGTTCCCCACCTTGTATCACTCGCATTAAAACTTTTATCACATGCTGGTTGACCCCCGGGGTCAACCAGCATACTTAGGAATTAATTCAGTTTTGCAATGGAAACCTTATTTTCCGTTGCTGCGAGCGTGGTGAAGGTCATTATTTCTCCCCCGTTTGAAGCCATGAACTTCTCGGCATCTGGTTTGCGCATAAATGCCGTATACTTTCCGTCCTTGGATTTTACATATATAGCAACCTTACCGAATAGTTTTAAGCCTGTCACATCATCATAGACGTACGACGCTCTAAGGGTTTTGTCCGCTTTATATTTCTTGGCAGCATCCAGCATCTCGGATATTGTGCTATAGGTAAGAATGCCTTTATCTTTATGCCAGATTTCTGCGGCGTGGAGTTTCATGTTTTCCGGTTTAGGATCGCGGATATACGTCAAATCCTTTTCGTAGTCCAAGCCCATCTCTTTATAAGCCGTACGGATGTAACCATCGTATATCCATTTATCGAAGTCCAACGGCGGAATTGATTTTTCTTTCACCAGAACTTTGTGATCGAACATTAAAGCGTCTTTCCATTGGGGTTTAATGGTCGGGTCAAGCGTTAGGGTTCCGCCTTTACTGAAATACAGGTATTGAACTTCCCGCTCTACCCCGGTCCAGTCCTCTAACTTGGTGGCCGCACGTACCGGATCCTCACGAACCCAATCACCCGCGGTAATTATCGCTTTCATAAAAGCAACGACAACTTCCGGGTATTTATCTGCATAGTCTTTGCGCACAACCACTCCATGTAAATAAGGAACACCGGCTTCGCTACCATCAAAGATCTTTCTACCCGTTCCTCTAAACTCCATGATTTCCGACCATGGGCAAAAATCTCCGTGTGCGTCTATTTTACTTTGGGCGATATTCGCCGCGCCAACAGGTGGGCTTTGATTTTTGATCTGTACGTCTTCCGTGCTCAATCCTACATCTTGCATGGCTTTTAATGTCATGCCCCAAGCGGCACTGCCTACCGGCACGGAAATGGATTTACCTTTTAAATCCGATAACGTGTACACATCCGATTCGACAGGTACCACAATGGCATTGCCGGAGCCATTCAAGTTATATCCTGTGCCCGCAACATATAGCGTCTCAAGACTCTCTGTCTCTTGGAACTTAGCACCGTTTACGATTAGCGGATAATCGCCCATTACACCAAAATCCAATTTATTCGCCAGCATTTGGTTAGTAATGGGAGAGCCCGATGAATAGTCTTTCCAGTCAAATTCAAATTTTGCATCCTTGTATTTACCGTCTTTCGGTAAAAACTTTTGAATGAGCTCTAACTCTTTGACAATAATTCCTGCTGTATAGGTGTCGGTACATTTACTTTGATGGCCAATTGCGATTCGAATGGTCTCTGCGTACACGGCGCTTACATTTAGAAATAATGCACACAGAGATAATGCCAAGAACGGTACAAACATCGTCGATTTCTTCATTTCTATCACCCCACTACATTAAGCATGTTAATTACAGTTTTGACAGCACATTTTATTTACTAGCTAACTTGTACTATCACCTCATAACTTGTTATAACGACGACTATGTAAAGTTGCATTCCCTATGCCACTGGTGGGAAATTACCCACACTATTTCTGTAAGCTATTGAATAACTGAAAAGATTTTTAATTTTAAAAAAGGAGGAGAAATGAGGGGTTTTTGAAAATATTGTTTCAACTAAGTGCATACAAAATATTACTGCACTATAGCGGAACAAAATTCGTGTGAGATTTTAAAAAATTTAATACAAGTTATCTGAATGCTTTGTTTGCGTATTGTTACCGGTAGCAAACAATCTAAGTGTTGGAATACATCAGTAGATATTGAGTAGCAACTGCTAGTCTGTCTTGATTTTTTATTCTGCCTTAGTTACAGGCCGGTAAATTTCGACGCGATCACCGGCGTGCACTACCTCGGACAAGGTTTTAATTATCCCATGCACCCCAACTTTTTGCCGACTGACGTCAATCTCCGGACACTCGTCCAATATGCCGGATAATTTAATACTGTCCTCGATTGACGCACCTTTCGGTATTTGAATTTCCTTAATGGTCTGCTTTTTAGGTAACGCATATACGACTTCGATATTCATCATTGAAGAGTTCGCCATGTCAGCTAACATCATTTGGAATTCTTCTTCCGACAAAGACTCATATTCTTCTTGCATGTCGTCCAAGATCGATTTAATGCTTGATTCCAGCTCAGTTTGCCTCTGTTTAAGCTCTTCATCCCGTTCCAACAATAGCTGCCTTTGTAGTTTGATATCATGCATTTCATTAATCAGATTCTTGATATCCATAATTTTCTCCCGATCTACTTAAATGCAAGATTAATTACACACAACAGGTCAAGTCAAGCAAATATTATCCAATAAAATAACTGATGAGCCACTTTTTCGCTTCGCTATTTAGTTGATCGAGTATGATAGAATTACAAATCACATCAATACGATGTTCACAAAGGCGTTAAATGAATAGCGAATTCTATTTAATTATCGGAATAGTAATGGCAGCCGGTTTCGTCCAAGGTTTGTCCGGATTTGGCAGCGCCATCATTGCAATTCCTCTTTTGTCATTTTTTCTTGATATAAAAACCTGCGTACCTCTGGTGACCATGCTCGGTATTATCATTGGACTGATAAACACGCGAGAACTCATTCAACATAATCAATATCGGCGTTTGAAACCGCTTATAGTAAGTGCGTTGGTTGGAATTCCGATAGGAGTAATATTTATTGCGTCAATGCGAGAAAGCATTGTGTTGTTCATACTTTCCATCCTTCTGATCTCCTACAGTCTGTATACCATGCGAGGACTCAAGATTCGACTGTTCAGTCATCGCTATTTCGCCTATATATCCGGCTTTTTCTCCGGCTGGTTAGGCGCGACATTGTCCATCAGTGGTCCACCGATAATCTTTTATACCGCCGCGCAAGACTGGCCGGTAAAAGAGAAAAAATCCCTGCTTGCTACTTATTTCTTGCTGGTTTCCATATTGACCGCGATTGGTTTTTATATTAGCGGCATGTTGAATGATCGGGTGATGATCTTATTTGGTTATTCGGTCATCCCATTAATTGTTGGAACCTACCTGGGAATAATGGCGTTCAATAAGATTAATGGCACGTATCAGACTATTGTCATTAATCTTTTTGTACTCGGACTCGGGATCACTCTGCTCCTGAAATTAATGATACGCTCCTAATTTTAAGCTCTGCGTGTTCGCTCAAGGGCCATATTGTCGTAACGCCGCTAAAGGCATTAACCCCAACATTACGCTGCTTAGACGGTTGCCCTGGTATAGGGCGAATTTTTTATATTTTCATATAAATGATTCTTTTAGGTGCACTACATCGTTATTTTCGTTATAACCACTTACGGGTTATGTAATTCTATTAAGCTTGACATTTGATTAAGTTGGGATTTTGCGGGCAATTTTAGTGTTTTTTCAATAAACAATACCGATGTCGAACGAAATGGCGTATTTATTGCTCATTCCTAAAATAGCTTTTGACTAATTAGGAGTCACATCGTGAGTGCTTATCCTGAGGCTGTTGGATTACCCGCCAACACGTATATCGATGCGCCGAATATACATCTCAATCTGAACGTGAGAAATCTTTCTACCTCCGCAACGCTTGCCATCAACGAACGAAGTAACCAGTTACACAACGCCGGGAAAAAATTGTATCGGCTGGGGTTAGGTCAATCGCCGTTTCCAGTACCCGATCCCGTTGTTGAAGCTCTAAAAAATAATGCGCATCAAAAAGATTATTTGCCGGTACAGGGCTTACTAGCCCTGCGCCATGCGGTTAGCGAATATTATTCGCGAAAATATAACATTATTGCGGATGCTGACAGTGTATTGATAGGTCCAGGTAGTAAAGAATTATTATTCATTTTACAATTAGTATATTACGGAGATTTGGTGATACCCGCTCCGAGTTGGGTGTCTTATATGCCGCAAGCACAAATCATCGGTCGACATATTCGCTGGATATCTACTTCCAAAGAAAATAACTGGTTGTTAATGCCTGAGGAATTGGAAAAACTTTGCCAAGAAGATCCCTATCGACCACGCCTTTTGATTCTTAACTACCCTTCTAACCCCACCGGCGCTACATATTCTGA